>NZ_JBCPGE010000020.1:0-75926 GCF_040914025.1 Ruminococcus sp. RTP21484sp1_RTP21281st1_A8_RTP21281_210402 | reverse complement strand
AAATTTAAGGAACAGCATAAAAACTGTATTTGTAAGATGCATATGTCTTATAACTACGAGAAGCAGGAATGGAGCCTAAACTATGATCCAATGAGGTGTAGATGTGAACCTGGCGATTACTGCACGTTGAAAGGCAGAACTCTTTCTGAAAAAAGCGGGAATATCTACTACGATATAAAGGTATCTACCATTCGAAAAGACGATACCTTTTTTGCTGGTGAACCTGTAGTGACGATCACAAGGGGAAAGAAATTTCTGCAGAGCAAGGTTTCGGTCGATATCTGTGAGGAAATTGCAAAAAGAAACCGGGAGGATATTTTTAGAAAAGAATGGTTCAATGGCTATTCTATGCAGGCGTTGTATGATCCGGATTTGAAGGTGGAAATTTTGAACATTAGAGTTGCTGCACGATTGACGCGCGATAAGGCACAGGATCTTGAGGATGAGAAAGCTGGAATAAATGTTGGATATGAAGCAGATTCTGTGAAAGCGAAGAAGAAGTGGAAACAGGAACGAAAAGAGAAACGCCTGGAGCAGGTAAAAAGAAAGCTTGTGAAAAAGGGCTGGGAGTCTCTGAACGATACGGAACAAAGATTTATGAAGAAGAGACTGTCTGCTGAACAGATTGAAGCGTTGCAACAGGAGTGGGTTACGGCAAATGAGCATAAGGATGAGGCTGAGCAGTTAACCTTAGATTTATAAAATAACTTCAGAAGGGATGAATGAAATGGAAAAACGAAAGCTTAAAAAAATGAAGGTATTGGAACCATCAAAGGAGATGGTTTTGGCGGCAGAAAGTGATATACCAGTTATCGGAAATATGGCTTATGAGAGAATGAAATATCCAATTGGTTTGTTCATTCAGGCGGAAATGGACGAAAATATTTTAAAAATAGGTTTTTTTATTACAGATATTTTGACCGCAGGAGGAAGAAGGCCTTTATATACCCTGTTCATTGATAAGGCAAAAGATTGCTTCATAGGGTATGATTACCGGTTAAAAGGCTGGACGAATAAAATGTTGGATAAAATTGAATGGCCAAGCGGCATAAAATATAGTCATGCATGGTGTGCTGCAAACAGTCTGGATCAGATATGGGAAATTCTGGGCGAGGAGTACAAAAAAGATAATGTGTATTATGCTATTTTACAATTTGAAGAAGGAGTACGCAGAAGAAAAAGAATACAGAAAAACCGATTGCGTACACAGACCTGGGATCAGGTGATGAATTGTGTGAAGAATACACCGAAAGACTGGGATCGGTGGATGAAAAAAGTAGGGATTACACAGAATTATATTTTCTATAAATACTCCCGGAAAGAAAGTATGACAGGTTATTGTACCTGGTGCGAAAAGAATGTGCCTGTAAAAGCTGTAAAACATAACAAAACAGGAAAATGCCCTAATTGCGGGCATAAGATCCAGTATAAGGCAATCGGAAAACAGCGTATGGTAAGTTCGCGTGAGGAAACGGCATATCTGTTACAAACGTGCGGACAGAATTTTGTCGTTCGTGAATTCAGAGCTAGTGTGAAATATGATATGCTGGCATATACGAAACCAATATATAATTGGTGGGAACAACGCAGATTTGTCTATGATACAGATCTTAATAAAAAAGAGTTTTATTATGGATACTACCGTGGAACAGATGAACATAGGTGGATTCAGGGAGAACTCTATCCGAACCGTCCGTATTATTGGGGCTATGAACCGCGTTATCCAGGACGTATCTATAAAAAATCCCTTCATGGAATTCAAAATAAGCAATTTAGAAGAAGTGGATTTTATGAATTAATTAGAAAAAGTGAAAAGATAGAGCCAATCTATTATTTAGATCGGTTAAGCTGGTATCCCTATTTTGAACAATTGGCAAAAGCCGGACTGGATCAGTTAGTGGATGACATTTTGAGTACTGGAACATCTATCTATTTCCAAGAAGCAGACTCTTTAGGACATGCACTGGGGATTGATAAATTCCGGCTAAACAGACTTCGGAATAACAAGGGTGGACGCATATTTCTTGAATGGTTGATTTTTGAAAAAGGATTGGGAAAGGTGATCAAAGATGACGTGATTGCCTGGTTCTCAAAATGTAAGATTAACCCGACAGAACTATCATTTATACTAGATCGAATGAGCCCGGAACAGATAAAGAATTATTTAGAAAAACAGGCAGAAGAAAGTGAAAAGAAACCGAAAGATCTTGTGGGTACCTGGAAGGATTATCTTGATATGGCTGAAAAACTAGGCCTGAATGTAAAAGATTCCATTGTATATCGGGTACGAAAGCTGGAACTGCGGCATAATGAAGTGATCCAAATGCTGAAAGATAAAGAAATGGATTTGAAAGCAGATGAGATCGTGGAAAAGTTTCCTACAATAGAAGCGGTTTGCGAAAGTCTGAAAAAATATGAATATAAAAATCAAAAATATCAGATTGTAGCACCGCGAAGCGTCAGGGATATTTTTGTAGAGGGAAATGAACTAAAGCATTGCATTACTGGAAAGGAAACTTATTTTGACCGTATGGCAAAACAGGAATCCTATCTTTTGTTTCTACGAAAAACAGATACTCCAGAGAAACCCTATTATACATTGGAGGTGGAACCTGATGGAACAGTACGCCAGAAGCGGACTTATTTTGACCGTCAAAATCCTGACATTGAGGAAGCAAAAAAATTTTTGGTAAAATGGCAGGAGCAGCTTGTGCGTAAGCTCAACAAGGAAGATAAGATCCTTTCACTAAAGAGCCGGGATCTTCGGAAAAAAGAAATCAAAGATTTGCGGAAAAAGAAAGTAAAAGTGAATGGATTTGGATTCACTGGAAAGCTGCTTGCGGATATTCTGGAAGAGGATTTGATGGAGAACGCCGCATAAAATGGTAAACAAAAGAGAGAAAGGATAAAGATACTATGGCCTATATAATGTTTGATGATAACCAGGTTGTTATCACTGGTAAGATTGTAATGGATTTTACATTTAGTCATAAGATTTGTGGAGAATGCTTTTATAAGACGGAGCTTCAGGTTAAGCGCCTCAGCGATTCTGTAGATACAATTCCGGTGCTGATATCGGAACAAATTGCAGATATTACGAAGAGCCGCGTTGGTGAATTTGCGGAAATTTATGGGGAATTTCATTCACATAATCTACGTGAAGAAAACCATACTCGATTAGAGCTTTATGTATTTGCCAGGGAAGTGAAATTTGTAGAGGTAAATGACTCTAAGACGGATTACACAAATCGAATTCTTCTGGAAGGTACAATCTGTAAACCTACAGTTTACCGAAAAACCCCTCTGAAAAAAGAAATTACGGATCTGCTTCTGGCTGTGAACCGGTCTTTTGGAAAATCAGATTACATACCCTGCATTTGTTGGGGGAGTACCGCCCGCTATGCGGCTGATCTTAAAGTGGGAACCCGTGTGATGGTCTGGGGCAGAATCCAAAGCCGGGAGTACAAAAAACGGATCGAGGAAAATGAAACTCAGAAGCGAATTGTATATGAGGTTTCAATAAATACGCTGGAGGTAGCGTAAATGTTGAGTTTATAACTTTTTATGATAATTAAGCGATAATAATAAAACTTTAATGCTACATATTTGAAACTGTGATGAAATTGACACATAGTTTCATGGATGATATTATAAAAATGGTATTTGGCAGTAGATGCTGCATAAACTCTTATCTCGGTTAGGTTCGGGATGAATGGAAATAACGGTAGTGTGTGCAATTGCACCCAAAAATCACGAAAACGTTGATTTTTGGGTGCTTTTTTTGATTTGGGAGGTGATTATTATGTCTGAGAAATATTTGCTGACGATTGATGAGGCTGCTGAATATTTCAACATTGGTAAAAACAAACTGCGCGATATGATAAAAGAACCTTGCTGCAATTTTGTGCTTTTCAATGGTAAGAAAGCGCTTATCAAAAAAAACAGACTGGAATCATATTTAGATGAAACTGTTTATTTATGATTGCAGGAAACGGAGGTGTGTGATAAGATTAGTGCTATAAAAAATAACATTTACGCACCTCTAGTTAAAAAGAGGTGAAAGAATGGGAAAAAATTTAAAAGGAAAGGAATTGGGAAAAGGCATTACACAAAGAAAAAACGGGGTGTATCATGGAAGGTATGTAGACCGTTTTGGCGCCAGAAGATCCGTCTATGGTACAACGGTGAAAGAAGTAAAAGCGAAGCTGGCAGAGGCGGAACTAAACGAACAAAAGCTGTCAAATATTGTTGATGAAAAAATAACATTGGATGAGTGGTACGAAAAATGGATGCGGGTTTATAAAGAGCCTGTTGTCAGGCTCAGTACAAAAACTACATACAATTCAATGTATAGAAGGTTGATTTCACCAGTTTTTGGAAAAACTCGTTTAGTAAATATCACCAAATTGATGATTACAGATTTAGTGAATAATATGTCAAAAAAAGGATATCAGTATGAGTCTCTGAACAAAGTGAAGGTTCTTCTTATTGATATGCTTAATAGAGCAATGGAAGATCAGTTCCTTATCCGCAATCCAGCAAAAGGTGTAAGATTGCCAAAGAATAAGCCGCAGAATGAGATTAAGGCACTCAGCAAAGAGGATCAGACAGACTTTTTTGAATGTGCCGCCGGTACATTCTATAATAATATGTTTGTTGTTGCTGTAAATACTGGTTTACGTCCGGGAGAATTGTATGCGCTTACGGAAGAGGATATTGATTGGAAAAATAATGTTATTCATGTGAATCGTACGCTGTTGTATCAGAAACTGGAGGGTGATGAGTGTAAGACATTTCATCTTGGTCCCCCAAAGACAGAAACAAGCATAAGAACAGTTCCGATTAATTCATATTGCCGTAAAGCACTAGAAAAACAGATTATTCAGCATAAAATTGTAATGGCGAAAACGTGTAGGAAGAATTTGGAATTTCCTGATTTCCTGTTTACTACGAAGCTTGGGACTCCATTAAATGCACAATTATATTGCGATGCAATTGAAAGAATCGTGCAGGAAGTGAATCTGATGAGGGATCCGTTGGATTTGATGGAAACTTTTTCAGGACACTGCTTCAGACATACATTTGCTACTAGATGTTTTGAAGCTGGAATTGTACCAAAAACAGTGCAAGCCTATCTTGGCCATGCTTCTCTTCAGATGACAATGGATTTATATACTGCGGTTATGGAGCATAAAAAAGTGAATGATATGCAACTTCTTGAAGATTCAATTGATCTCCCTGATCCGGCAGCTGAGATAAATTTAGCTAGTAATGAAAAAGTTATTAAATTTTGTGGATGATACCGTGGGGTAAAAATGGGGTAGTGCAGAAAAATGATATGGCGTAGAGCCTTGGAATCCCTTGATTTTACTGGATTTATTGTAACCAGATGGGGTGCAAATAAATGTAATTATTACGTCTATCAGAGCACCCCATACGACCTGTACGGAACACCTGATTTTTCCAGTATTTCCAGGGGTTAAGAGAGTTGCGCATTTCACGTAAATTATTATAATTTCACGCTATTTATTACGAAAATGGAGTAAAAATGGAGTACTAGAGCGTGTTTGAAAAAGGCTTTCTGCAAGATGTGCGTCACAATTTGTGGGAGATTTTGCCCGGATGAGGGCGGGGCTGTCTATTTCCCGACAGCCCCTTTTTCAAAACTGACATAACTATTCCGTCAAAAGAAAAAACTTTACATCCAGTCGATATTGTGCTATAATTTTTTAGTCGAAGTGGTTGTATATGAGGTTGCTGTTTAAATGTTAGACAGTAACGAATGATAATGCAGCTTTCGAATTTATGCACCTGTAGCTCAGTGGATAGAGCAGTGGTTTCCGGTACCATGTGCGGGGGTTCGATTCCCTTCAGGTGTATTGCCTGGAACGATCGGGCGTTCCGGTGCGTTGTATTAAGGAGGACAAGAACTTGGATAATTTCAGAGAATGGTTATCAGATAACCTTCGCTATTTTATGCTTGGCGGAGCGATTCTGTTAATCGTGGTTGTCCTGTTTTTCGGTATCCGTGCATTTATGGGAAGCGGGAAGGGCGATTCCAGCAAGGATACAGCCGATGAGCAGGTAACAGCAGACAACGACCAGGGAAATGTTCCTTCTTCTCCGGCAAATGATGGGGAGACTGACGGGAAGAAAGACGCCAATCCCATGGAAAAAGCTAATGAAGAGATTACTTCATTGATCAAGAGCTATTACACAGCTCTGGGGGATAAAGATATTACCACATTGCGTACTTTGGTAGATAATCTTGCACCGGCAGACGAGTCTAAGATTACCAATGCCAAGTACATTGAAGGGTATGAAGCTGGTGATATCTACACGAAAAAGGGGCTTGATGACGATTCCTATGTAGTATATTCCTGTTTTTACTACATCTGTCAGGGGATTGATACAAAGGTACCTGCGCTTGCTGAGTTCTATGTGGTAAAGGACACAGACGGGAACTGGAAGATTGACGGCGCTGCTCACGATGACAGCGACGAGATAACGAAATATGAAGTTTCTTTGCGTCAGGATGACGACGTGAAGGAGCTGAAGGCCAAGGTACAGAAGCAGTATGAGGATGCACAGACTGCAGATCCTGCACTTGCTGCTTTCCTTGATGGTCTTGGTGAGGATGTCACAGGATCTGCAGAGACAGCCGATGGAACTACGCTGGTAGTGACAGAGGATTGTAATGTCCGTGCAGCAGCCAGCAGTGATGCAGAAGTGATTGGTGGATTGTCCGCTGGGACAGAAGTAGTCAAGAAAGGTGAGAACGGAGACTGGATCCAGATTGACTATGAAGGCTCTGAGGCGTATGTTCACAGCAGCCTTCTGGAAGAGAAAACTGAATAAGTATAAAAGAGGAATTGTCATGATGGCAGTTCCTTTTTTTGCGTGTTTGAAAAAATATATAGAATAAACCAGAGTATAGTTGCTGATTTCCTGAAAACGATACTCTGGTTTTTTATGTAGTGCTATATTATGATACCAGTGTCAAAAGGTCAAAAAGCCGTTCGTGCTTGCACGATAAGGCGTTTGAACTTGGGACACGCCAAATCAAAACGATCCATAAGCGGTTCCGTTTTCCAATGTAATTCCCTTTGCAGCAGCCAGCTCGCTTACTGTTACCAGCTGATAGCCCTCCTGCAGCAGCTGCGGAATAAAAATTTCAGCAGCATCCACAGATTCTTTGAAAATATCATGCATTAAAATAATCTGTCCATCACTGGCGTTGTCCATTACATTCTGTACTGTGGAATCTGCATTCTGTGTTTCCCAGTCCAGAGTATCCACAGACCACAAAATCAGAGGCCTTGCTGCAGTCTCTGCTACGGTGTCATTGTAAGAACCATAAGGGGGGCGCACAACAGTGGCAATGTGCCCTGTGAGATCCTGGATCAGCTGATCTGTGCGGGAAAGCTGACTTGCAGCATCATCGGCGGAAAGCGTGGTGAGATCCGGGTGATCATAAGAGTGGTTTCCAATCTCGCATCCAAGCTCCTCCATACGCTTTACAGGTTCCTGAAAATATTCCACTTCCTGACCTGCCAGGAAAAAAGTAGCTTTTACATTGTTTGCTTCCAGACAATCCAAAAGACGGTCTGTAAAATCACTGGGTCCATCATCAAAGGTGAGGGCAATCATCCCCTTTGGCTCCGGAGAGACAGTCGGTTCCGAAGTAACGGAGGCTTCCGGTACAGGGGAGACTTCTGATGCTGCAGAAGAGGCTTCAGAAGGATCATCGACTTCGGAAGAAGCTTTTCTGGAATCTTCATTTCGATCAGAAGAAATATCAGCTTCTGCAGCCGGTGTGGAAGCACCTGTCGCAGAAGCTGTGAGATTGTCAGCATTCGAAGAATCTGATGTAGTATTCATGTAGAATACAAGATCCTGATTGGAACTATCATCTGCCGTCGTCGGTTCACCCTGCTGTGCACCGTCAGCGCCAAAGTGATAAATTTCGCCGTCTATTGTCACGTCACCAGTCTGAAGAACTCCATCTGCATTGAGGTAGTAGCGCTTGCCATCAAGCTCAAGCCATCCGGTCTGCATAACGCCTTTGTCATTGAAGTAATAGCGGTGTCCGTCTGTATCTGTGAGCCAGCCTTTATAACCTTCTCCGTTTACCATGAAATACCAGTTACTGTCAACTGGCGTCCACACCCCCTGGGAAGCTTCCGGAGAGACTTCGAAAGAAGTGTCTGAACCTGAAAGGGTATCAGGTGCCGGGGTATCTGCGGCAGGCGTTTCGGTGGGAATGACATCCTCCGGTGTGTTCTCCTCTTCTGCATCGGTATTTTCAGCTGCCGCACCACCAGATTGAATCTGGGAATCATCTGTATTTCCAGCTACGAACATGTCCGGGATCTGGGTATCTGTAATGGGTGAGTGCGAAGCGGAAGACTGGGTAAAAGAAACTCCGCATGCAAGACACATAAGAACAGCAGCTATAGCCAGCCCCTTATTTGTCCGTGGTTTATGGCCAGGCATATAATTCCTCCTTTATGTAATGATTTCATGATGCCAGTGTGTTTCATTACTGTTCACTGGCAGCATTTCATTTTTGGGATCATGTTACGGTTCATTTCGTGACCAGCAACACGCTTTGTAATGTACAGAAATCATGGGTCTGCATGATTTTTTGCTGTACAGTAACCTAATAATACAATATATGACGAAAAAAAACAAGACCGGCTTACACGCAGGATATAATTGTGCAATTTAACGATATATTGGAAAATATTTCACAGAAAATCAGAAAATGTTTATTTGAAATTTGACAGAGATTCTGCTATATTAAGTTGTGATAACGATGATTTGAAAAGCAGATACAAAAGCTTTTTACAGTTTATTGTTTTTTATCTGTTACAATGGATAAGAACAGGAAAGAAGAGGAAGCGGTTGCGTAAAAAATCCCATATACTGGTAGCCAGATATCTGGCAGACCAGATGCCTGCCACTAAGAGTCTGCAGTCCCACAGAAAGGCGTTCTGCCTTGGAAGCATTCTTCCGGATATCAAGCCATCTTTTCTTACAAAGAAGCATGAATATTTCGGCACCTTCGAGGAAATCCAGGGTAAGATGAAAGCTCTTATTGACAATGATCCCAAAGAAAGCAAGGAGCGCGTTTACTGGCGCAGGTTTGGCGAAGTGATGCATTATATGGCAGATTATTTTACTTTTCCCCATAATAAGAACTTTACCGGGAATCTGTACGAGCATAATAAATACGAGAAGCATCTTAAGAACCATCTGAAGCGCTACATAGAGAGTGGGGCAGCAGATCGTATGGTCATTCTTCCAGTGAATTTCGGAAGCTTCAGGGAACTGGTGGAGTATATTGGAAATGCCCATGAAAGATATCTTCTTAAGGAGCGTAATATTGCAGAGGATGTTCAGTATATTCTCAGAATCTGTTCACAGGTTATTCATGGAATCCTGCAGCTGGCTGCGAAGCAGTTTGGCAGAGAGGATATTCTGATTCCGGCTGCATGCTGATAATGGGAAGAGCCAGTGCCGGGAGATCACAGCAGCTTGTCTGTGAGTACCGGGACTGGTATTTTTTTGTACAGCAGAAAAAATGAATTATTCGCTGCTGCGATAAAAACGGTATTTAGCAAGTGGGAAACGCTTTCACTTAAATCTGTACAGAAATTGTGAAGAAAAAATGAAAAATCACGAAAATACGTCTGTATATTTTGAGGATAGTTGATTTAGAAGGGTTAGTATGCTACAATAATGCATGTTAATACTTAATGCGAACTGTCTTTAAGGTAAGAATGCATACCTTTATATAGGGGAGTAAAGGGATGTTCATGAATAGAAGGGAGCATCTTTTGAATATGAAAAATAAATATCTGACAAAATGTTTATGTATTACTATGGCAGCTGCGATATCCTTTACAGGAACGGCCAGTGTTTTTGCCTCAGAAGAGACAGCCTTGTCAGAAACAGAAACAGCTGCCCGGGAAGCGGCAGCAGAGCCGATTTCATCAGAGCAGGCATCGGCAGAGACGCCTTCCGCACCTCCGGAGACAACGTCAGAGCCGGCACAGGTACCAGCAGAGTCTGTACAGACGCCATCAGAGCCCACAGAAACACCAGCTGAGCCTACACAGATCCCATCAGAGCCTACTACACCAGATCATATACCTACAGAGACACCGGCTCCAAGTGAAACACCAGATTATACACCTACAGTGACACTGGCTCCAAGTGTGACGCCAGATCATACACCTGAGGTGACACCAGAACCAAGTACGACACCAGAACCAAGCGTGACACCAGAACCTAGTGCAACGCCGGACGATACCCCCACAGTGACACCAGAGCCTAGTGCTGCACCTGAGGTGACACCCACTGTGACTCCTGGACTTTCAGCAGAGAGCCAGCAGAAGGTAAGTGCCCTGATCAAAGACATTGATAAAACCTTCAAGCAGGAATTAGATAAGAAAAAGAAGAAAAAAGTCAAAGCCCTGAGAAAGACCTATAACAGCTTTTCAGACCAGGAGAAGGCTGCTGTTACTAATTACAAGCTTCTTATCGATATGGAGAAGACGATCAGCCAGCTGTCCGGGGCAGCAGACGATAAAGATGCAGATAAGATTGACAGCACCACAACGCAGGCACTTAATGGAACCCCAGTCTACTATGCATCTAATCTTCATGCAGGCAAGGAATTTTATCTGAACAGCCTGCAGGAGAACTATCAGCTGTCATTTTCTGATGATTTTGCAGATGTTATGGAGCAGATTGAGACAGAGTATAAAGCTGCCAATCAACTGACAGATGTATCTGATTCCGAAGGTGGTGTTACCACATCCGCAGATACCCTTCTTGTACGCAACTGGCAGGATATACTTGCCATATATGTCTATGAGAAGAGCCTTGATGGTGCCACTTCTTTTACGCTGGATTCTTCCTGTAAGGATGATCTGGCAGCTATTTTTGCCAGGATGAATCCTGTTGTGAAGGACGAAAGTAATTCTAACAGAGTTACATATGGAAATTACCATATTAACCATTACATTAAAGAGAATAAGATCCCCAAGGATGAGAGGGGGATTTTGAAGAAATATCTTGAAACAGACTGCAAGCTTCTTTGTGCAACCGTTACAGCAGCCAAGGGCTTTGTAAGACAGAGTGTTGGCGATGACGTTTCAGAAGAGCGTGTAAACGTAATTGCAGCTGCTTATTCACTGGTTGGTAAGGTAGGGTATTTCTGGGGCGGCAAGTCTACTGTGATCGGAATGGATCCAAGCTGGGGCGCAGTACAGCAGGTAAGCGCAGAGGGAAGTCAGAGTACCGGTACTTTACGTGCTTATGGCCTTGACTGCAGCGGTTTTGTTACCTGGGCAGTGATCAATGGCTATGAGAATCAGGCTATGATCGCAGCTGTAGGAAGCGGTACCTCAGACCAGTGGGGCAGAGCGAACGTGGTAAGTGAGGCGGATGCCCAGCCAGGTGACCTGGTTTTTCAGAGAGGACCAGAAGCAGGAAGTGCCAACCATGTTGGTATTATCTGTGGAAAAACTGACGCAGGAGACTGGATCGTCGTACATTGTTCTTCCAGCAAGAATGGTGTTACAGTAGGAGAGGCTTATAGTGCAAGCTTTCGTTACATCCGTCAGCCATCCTTCTATCCGAACGCACAGCAGGTAGAGGAAATGAGACAGAGTGGTAAAACTATAGCCAATACCCAGTATATCACAGGAATTGACGTATCCAATAACCTTCAGGATCTGATCAAGGCGAACCTTGTTACAACAGGAGATATGGATACGGTTACCATAGATGCTTCCGGAGACGGAACTGTTTCACCGGGAAGCCTCTATGTCGCAAACAGCCTTCAGGAACTGTTTGATGCAGGACAGCATGTAAGTGTATTTAGTCAGGTGACATACGGAGATGCCGCAGAGATGGAAGCTGGCAGTAATGAGGCAGCAGGTACTGCGGGAGTTAATAAAGCCCAGACAGTAGATTTTTCCAGAATTATGGTTACCAATTCTCTTCAGGAGCTGTTGGCGGCGACAATTGGAATTCAGTGACGCAAAAGTGCTTCCACACCCGGATTCGGGCAGGAAGCACTTTTCATTTGTATAGACTGAGTGAACAGATTACAGAATTGATTTTCAGACAGGCTCCGGGAGGCTGTGACTGGCATATGCTGCTGCAAGAAAATGGAATTACTGTTCACTCTGTTCACAAAAAACACCTTGCGGAATGTCACCAGTGAACAATAATAAAATGGAGTCACAGAGTATGCCCTGACATTTAGCGGTTAATACCGGACAATACGTCTTCAATCCATTTATCCGTATTATAGTTATCATCAAAGAATTTTACGATTACCCCATAAGGCTCTTTTTCATTGGAAAAAGCATTGGCCTCATCGGTATCTACGTGCATGGCAAGGCGGTAACTCCAGTCTACACGTACTACCACATCTGCATAAATAAGAGCGCGGCCGAAGCTTTTGGTCAGGACAAAAACTTCGTCATTATCTTTGACCTTCAAAGTAACAGCATCTGCCGGAGTCATGTGAATGTGACGTTTGGCAACAATGACACCGTGATCAAGGATAAGTTCGCCCTTGGGTCCGATGAGAGTGCAGCCAGGGGAGCCGACAGTATCACCAGACTGGCGGATAAGACCGGGAAGACCGATCTTGCGGGTATCTGTAAGGGAAAGCTCAATCTGGGTTTCTTTACGAAAAGGACCTAGAATGGCCATATTCTGATACTCACCTTTAGGCCCCTTTACGGTAAGACGTTCCTGGCAGAGATACTGTCCAGGCTGGCTTAATTCCTTTATGTAATGAAGCTGGGCATCCTCTCCAAACAGGAGTTGGAAATCCTCCTGGGAAACATGAATATGCCGTGCTGAGGTTTCAATCGGTATTTTAATGCTCATGGAAATTCCTCCGATATTATATAGAGTGTGAACATCAGTACTGTTTTAACACTGCAATAGATTAAGTTTAATATTAATGAGAAAAAATAGCAAGCCTTTTTTACAGGCACATATACAGGAGTGTATGAAATGAAAAAGTATACAGACAGCGGTTTTACCTTTGATATTAAGGAAGACCATGCTACAGTAATGGAAATTGATGGGGATCCCCAGATTGTGGAAATTCCGGAACAGATCGACGGAGTACCGGTCACAGAACTGGCTGAATATCTTTTTTCCGGGAAAAGCTGTCAGGTCATACGGATTCCCTTGGGAGTTCAGAAAATAGGCCGTTACGGTTTTTATAACTGTCGGAATCTGGAAGAGCTATGGTTTTCCAGTGATTTTACTGATCTTGGAAGTGGAGCTTTTACAGGGTGCCACAGGATCCGAAGAATGGAAGTTTTGATGAATGATGAACAATCCGGGCTGAAAGAGATCCTTTCAGAAGTTGGGGAGGAGCTGCGGGTACATTTATATGGAAAAGTGGAAGCCATGCTTTGGTTTCCGGAATATTATGAGGAAGGTGTGGAAAATACTCCTGCCAGGATATTGATGACTGAGGTGCATGGAAGCGGTCTGTATTACAGAAACTGCTTTCAGGGAAAAGTATTTCATTTTCTGGAGTATGACAAGCGTTTTGAGATGGCGAGAGCCCAGGAATCATCAGATTTCCTGAGAGAAATGGTATATGGCAGACTGAACTGGCCAACAGGGCTGACAGAACAGGCGAAAATACAGTACGAGCAGTACCTGAAGGAGCATATAGAACAGATTGCTTCTGATTTTATCCGTCAGAAAAGAGGAGAAGAGCTGGAATGGCTTCTTCACACGTATCCCCTGGAACCTGGGCAGAAAGAACTGTTTACAGGTCTGGTAAATCTGGCAGACACAGTGAAATCTCCGGAGATTTTAAGTATGCTTATGGAGTACCAGAGGCTGCATTTTCCATCGAAAAGGAGAAGTTTTGAACTATGAGTGGTTCAGAAGAGAAAAAATTGAATTCATTACATGAGGAAGATTCGTTATATAAAGCGCAGGGGGGAAAAGCTGCTTACCAGATAAGTCCGACATATGGGCAAAATACTTTGTACAAGGTAAATCCGGTACATGACGCCTGGGATCGTGCGTTGGCGGCAGAAAGCATCTGCCAGGATATTTTGTCCAGTGCCAGAAACCAGTTGTACCTGAATATGCGCTTTATGGACTGCGCATTGTCAGCACTTTTCTTTCAGGGAGATATGGGCGTTCATCCTGTTGGAACGGATGGAACTGTCCTGTACTATCAGCCGGAAGAACTGATGGAACAGTTCAGGAGAAGCCAGGAAAAGGTGAATCGAATCTATCTTCACAGCCTTTTACACTGCATTTTTCTCCACTGTTTTCCAGAGAAGGATGAAGAAGGAAATCCTGCTGTGGATGTCCAGTACTGGAATCTTGCATGTGACATTACAGTGGAAAATATCATTGACGGGCTTTATCTGAAATGTGTGCATCAGCCGGCATCTATGGTGAAGAGGCAGGCGTTGAAGCTGATACTGGAAGAGGGAAAGGTAATGACGGCTCAGAGAATTTACCGAAGGCTTCAGACTCTTCATTTGCCGGAAAATAAAATGCAGGAGCTGCGCCGTGAGTTTACTCAGGATGACCATGGTAAGTGGTATGAAAACCATCCAAACAGTCCTCAGATGTCCCAGCGGAAAAAGAACTGGGACGACATCCGCAACCGCATGCAGACAGAGATGGAAACTTTTTCAAAAGAAGCGGGAGAAGGCGGAGAAACTCTGGTAGACCAGCTGCATGCCCAGAATCAAAATCGCTATGATTATAAAGAATTTCTGCGGAAATTTTCTGTTTTGAAAGAAGAAATGAAAGTTGATATGGACACTTTCGATTATATATTTTACAATTATGGAATGAATCTGTATGGCAATATGCCGCTGATCGAGCCCTTAGAAACGAAAGAAGAGCGGAAGGTGGAAGATTTTGTGATCGTTATTGACACTTCCATGTCCTGTAAAGGAGAGCTTGTCCGGAAGTTTCTGGAGGAAACCTACAGTGTGCTCAGTGAATCTGAGAGCTTTTTCAGGCGGATTCACGTACACATTCTTCAGTGTGACGAGAAAATCCAGTCTGATGTGGTGATTGAAAATGCCATGCAGTTGAAGGAATATATGTCCCATTTCACAGTGAAAGGAGGGGGCGGCACAGATTTTCGCCCTGCTTTTGCCTATGTGGAACAGCTTATGAGAGCGAAGAAGTTTACAAAACTTCGGGGACTGATTTATTTTACAGATGGTTATGGAATTTATCCTGCCAAAATGCCTCCTTATGAGACCGCTTTTGTATTTATGAAAGAGGATTACCAGGACATTGATGTGCCGCCATGGGCGATCAAGCTGATCCTTGATGAAGAGGACCTGGAGTCTGTTTAAAAAGTCTTTCTGTGTCAAATTTCCTGTAAAGCAGGATATGTAGATTAGAGCCTGTTTGAAAAATCATTCCCGCAATCTGCACGCCCCACTTTGCGGTATATTTTGCCCGAATTCGGTTGCCGTAGCCTGCTACGTCGCCCTCATCCGGACAAAATCTCCCACAAATTGTGACGCACATCTTGCAGAAAGCCTTTTTCAAACATGCTCTAGAATAGTACAGCCAATCTGTAAAGACGAGGAGAATATAATATTATGAACATCAAGCGAGCGAAGGAAGAAATACGCAATACAATAGAAGCCTACCTTTTGAAAAATGAATACGGGGAGTATGAGATCCCGGTTATGGCCCAGCGCCCTGTTTTTCTTATTGGCGCCCCTGGAATCGGCAAGACACAGATCATGGAGCAGATTTCCCGGGAATGTAAGGTGGGACTGGTTTCTTACACCATTACCCACCATACCAGACAGAGTGCAATTGGACTTCCTTTTATTTCCAGAAAGAATTTTGACGGAAAAGAGATGGCAGTTACAGAATATACCATGAGCGAGATCGTAGCATCCATCTATGAGAAAATTCAGGAATCCGGCCTTCGGGAGGGAATTTTGTTTATTGATGAGATCAACTGTGTTTCCGAGACACTGGCACCTGCCATGCTGCAGTTTCTTCAGTGTAAAACCTTTGGAAGCCACAAGATTCCGGAAGGCTGGCTGATCGTAGCTGCCGGTAATCCACCGGAGTATAATAAATCGGTCCGTGAATTTGATGTGGTGACCATGGACCGTGTGAAGAAAATCCAGGTGGAGCCGGATTTTGACGCATGGAGAGAGTATGCTTACGCAAAAGGCGTTCACCCTGCAGTGATTTCCTATCTGAATACAAGACCGGCTAATTTTTATAAGATGGAGAGCACAGTAGATGGCAAAAATTTTGCTACTCCAAGAGGATGGGAGGATCTGTCCAGACTGATACGGGTATATGAAAAACTGGAGAAAACCGTGGATAAGGACGTGGTAGTCCAGTATATCCAGCATCCGCAGATTGCAAGAGATTTCGCCAGCTATCTGGAACTTTTCTACAAGTACCGTACGGATTATCAGATCGATGAGGTTTTAAGCGGCCATATTGATGATATTCTGGTAAAAAAGGCGGCACATGCTTCCTTTGATGAAAAGCTGAGTGTCACCGGACTTCTTCTTTCCAGACTGAACAAAGCCTTTGGAAAGGTGAAGGAAGAGGAAGAAAAGCTTGTCAGCATTTTTGATATTTTAAAAGAGGCGAAAGAGCCTCTTATGGGAGCGCAGAAGGAGCAGCCGTTGGTTTATCTGGAGGATGTAAAGAACCGCTTCCAGTCAGACTCATTGGCAAAGAAGAAAGCAGGGCTTTTGTCCAGGGAGGACCTCCATCATGACCAGCAGGTTCTGGATACCCTGGAAAAATATGTGATGGATCTGAAGAAAGAGAATGTACAGGATGGCCAGTCTGCTTTTTCCCTTCTCAGAGGCTGGTTTAATGCGGAAAAAGAAGAATATGACAATGGTTTTGACAAGGCGGCGAAGCAGCTTGAATATGCTTTTGATTTTATGGAGAGTGCTTTTGCGGGTGGACAGGAACTTGTGGTATTTATTACAGAACTGAATACCAGCAGTCCTGCAGTGGCTTTTCTTCAGGAATATTCCTGTGAAAGATATTACCGCTACAATAAGGAACTTTTATTCCGGGAAAACACCAGAGATATTCTGGAACGGATCCGGCAGCTTGGGTAAGGAGGCTGAATGAGAAAAAGAAAACCATGGAAATTTATTTTTATTCTTCTGTTTGCAGTGGCAATTTCCCTGGGAGTCTATGTTTATCAGCAGCAGTATGAGCCGGACGATTTGTTTGTAAAGGTGGGAGAGGGAATTCTGGATAACGCTCCGGAGATTTTTTCCGGAGAGCCGAAAGAAGTCCAGGAACTGCGGAAGCAGGAGGTGGCAGATACCGACACACAGGGACTGCGCCAGGAATACTATTTTAGTCAGCTGAATGAAGAAGAACAGCGGGGCTATCGGGAAATAATAGAAGGAATCCGGGCAAAAGAGAAAGAATTTTACCTTACGATCTATGAGGATGACACTGTAAATAAGGTTTACCATGCGGTGCTTATGGATCATCCGGAGCTGTTCTGGGTGCATAACCGGAAGCAGGTATATAAAACAACCTTCTCAAATGCCAATTATTGTATGTTTTCTCCTGGTTACAGTTATACGGATGAGGAAATCCAGGAGATACAGGCAGCTGCTGACAATGCCTGTCAGGAGGTAAGTGCATTGGTCTCAGAGGAGGCGGATGATTATGAAAAGGCGAAAGCAGTTTATACTTATCTGATCGATACTGCCGAATATCAGGAATCTGAGGACGACCAGAGCATGGCAGGAATCTTTTGGAGGAGGCAGGCAGTGTGTGCCGGATATGCAGGGGCTGCTCAGTATCTGCTGGAATATCTTGGAGTGCCCTGTATTTACGTGGAAGGCAGTACTGCCGGAAGTACAGAGGGACATGCCTGGAACATTATTACTTTAAATGGAAATGATTACTATTTTGATGCGACCAACGGTGACCAGCCGGAATTTCTGGAGGGCGATGCAGTCCAGCTTGCAGAACATAAGACAATCCTATATGATTATTTGTGTCCATTCCCGGAGGAGTATGAGATGACATATACACCCTCTGATGAATTTACGGTTCCGGCGTGTTCTGCAACAGATATGAATTTTTATGTGCTGAACCAGGGCTGCTTTGACAGTTATGACTATCAGGAAATTCTGGCATACTGTCAGATGAGGCTGAATAACGGGGCTGCAGTAGTGAGGTTTAAATTCTCATCACAGGAAGCTTTTGAACAGGCCAGAGCAGACTGGATCAATGGAGATGCCATTCAGGAGGCTGCAAGATATTATATGACTATATATGGAATGAGTCAGGTAGAGTATCATTATGGAATTCTGGAAAATATGAAAACGATCTATTATATGTTTTAAAAGGAAGAGGTATAAACAGATATGGTTGATATTTTAAAAAATATTATGAATATTGCATACAGAGTTCGGGATATGCAGATCGCGGGTACTTTGTCCATGGCGTTATTTGGAGTAGTGCTTGTGTTCGGAATTATGAACTGTGTACTCGGATACCGTCTTTTAAGATTCTGGATGATGATCTTTGGATTTCTCATTGGAGCAGGAATCGGATTATTTGCCATTCATCAGATCGGATTCGGGGAAAAGATGTATTATGCAGTGGGAATGATCGGGGTAGGACTGGTACTTGCCATTCTTTCTTTTGCAGTGTTTAAGGCCGGTATTTTTATTATGGGAGCAGGAATTGGGCTGACGATTACTGTATATATTATCCATCCGACTACTTCTTTCAGCTTTTTCATCTGTCTTCTGGCGGGAGTAGGTCTCGGAATGCTGGCGCTTCGCTATGAAAGAGAAGTGATCATTGTGGGAACCAGTATTCTGGGTGGTATCTTAAGTGGCTTTTCTGCTGCCAAGCTGGCAAAAATGGAGGAAATTCCTTTTGGAATTATTTTTTCCATTGGGTTCGCCCTTGTGGGAATGTTGATCCAGTTTGCCATTAATAAGCCGAAATATGACGATGATTACGATGACGAGGAAGATGAGGATCAGGGGAAAGTACCAGAAAGACGACAGAAACGGGAAGAAGCTGACTGGGAGGAGGTTGAAAACGAGACAAAGCGCAGAGGGAAAAAAGAACGTGATGATAAAAAGAATCCTTCCAGGGAGCAGTACAGAAAGTATCAGGAAGAGTATGAAGATGATGATTTAGATGATGATCTGTCTGATGCAGATGACAAGGAAATTGATGAGATTCTGGATGAGTATGGCGTGGACGAGGAAGATGTGATTGAGGAATATCTGGAAGATTATTATGGCGAGAACAAGAGAAAGCCGCAGAAAAGACGGAAAAGTAAGAACAAGCGGAAAAACAGTGCCAGCCCTTATCAGAAGAACAGATAGATGAAATCCATTTTCAAACACGCTCTAGAGAGAAAGGCAGAAGAAAGTAAATAAAAACTATGAAATCCTGGAGTCAATAATGCTTCAGGATTTTGACTTATAAAGAAAACGCAGTCAATTGATTTTGAAATTGACTGCGCTTTGTTTTGTGAATTAGAATTCGATTTCCTTTAAATATCTTGCCAGAGCATCCTGCCAGGTTGGAAGAGGGGTGAATCCATTTTCTACCAGCTTCTTTTTGTTCAGACGGCTGTTAAATGGGCGTGCTGCTTTGGAAACTCCGTATTCAGCGGTGGTAACAGGAAGAACTGTTACTTTATCCTCGGCATACTCGGTATGTCCAAGCTCAACAGCCTGACGGAAGATTTCCTTAGTGAAATCATACCAGCTGATATAACCACCCTCATTGGTTGCGTGATAGTAACCGTATTTGTCAGTGAGAATCATGTCGATCATCAGGCGGGCAAGGTCATAGGTGTAGGTTGGAGTACCGATCTGGTCGTTGACAACCTTTAAGGTATCATGCGTTTTGGCAACGTTTAACATGGTTTTGATAAAGTTCTTGCCATTTTTACCAAATACCCATGCAATACGGATAATAAAAAATTTGTCAACATTGTTATAAACTGCAAGCTCTCCGTCAAGTTTCGTCTGACCGTAAACATTCAGAGGCTTGTAGGCTTTACAGTCTGGCTCCCATGGAGTGGTGCCCTGACCGTCGAATACATAGTCTGTGGAAAGATACATCATTTTGATGCCCAGCTTTTTGCAGACTTTTGCAATATTTTCAGTACCAAGAACATTTACTTTGCGGACGATTTCCTGTTTGTCCTCATCTTCAGCTGCATCTACAGCTGTCCAGGCTGCACAGTGTACCACGCCGTCCACGCCTGCTTCTGTAATGGCTTTTTCCACAGCGGAAGCATCTGTAATGTCTACAGAAATATAAGGCATTGTGGTGACAGCAGTACTATCCTGAATTCCGCTATACTCCGGGGCAAGGTCAGAGCCTACCCCTTCGTATCCGCGTTTGTTAAGTTCGTTCATTACATCATGACCAAGCTGACCGGCCACACCTGTTACAAACAGTTTCATAAAAACAGCCCTCCTTAGCGGTTGCCGTACATTTTTTCGTAGTAATTCTGATACTCTCCGGAAATAATGGTCTCCCACCATTCCTTGTTGTCAAGATACCACTGGATGGTCTTCTTTATACCGTCTGCAAATTTGGTTTCTGGCAGCCAGCCCAGTTCGTTGTGGATCTTGGTTGGGTCGATCGCATAACGCATGTCATGACCCTTACGGTCTGTTACGTATGTGATCAGGCTCTCTGGTTTTCCAAGCTCTTTGCAGATGATCTTAACGATGTCGATATTTTTCATTTCGTTGTGTCCGCCTACATTGTAAACCTCACCAACACGTCCTTTGTGGATGATCAGGTCGATGGCGCGGCAGTGATCCTCAACATACAGCCAGTCACGAACATTCTCACCTTTTCCATAAACAGGAAGCGGTTTGTCATTTAATGCGTTGGCGATCATAAGCGGAATCAGTTTTTCAGGGAAATGATATGGGCCGTAGTTGTTAGAGCAGCGGCTGATGGATACAGGAAGTCCATAGGTTCTGTGGTAAGCAAGTACCAGAAGGTCAGCAGAAGCCTTGGAAGAGCTGTATGGGCTGCTTGTGTGGATCGGAGTCTCCTCTGTGAAGAACAGGTCCGGTCTGTCAAGTGGCAGATCACCGTAAACCTCGTCAGTGGAAACCTGATGGTAACGTTTGATTCCGTATTTGCGGCAGGCATCCATAAGAACAGCAGTACCAATGATGTTTGTGTTCAGGAAAACTTCAGGGTTTTCGATGGAACGGTCAACGTGGCTCTCAGCCGCGAAGTTTACAACCATGTCCGGATGTTCTTCCTCAAAAAGCTTGTAAACTGCTTCACGGTCTGTGATGCTCTCTTTTACAAAACGGAAATTCGGGTTATCCATAACCGGTGCCAGAGTAGAAAGATTACCTGCATAGGTAAGGCAGTCCAGACAGATGATGCGGTAGTCCGGGTACTTTTTTAACATGTGGAAAATAAAGTTGCTTCCGATAAATCCGGCACCGCCGGTAACGATAATATTCATGATATAATTCTCCTTTGATTTTTATAATTAGTGAAGTACGTCCATATATTTGCCATCCAGTACGTCCTTCAGATACTGACCATACTGATTCTTCTTCAGCACGTTGTAAACTTCCATAACTTCTTCTCTGGAAATCCAGCCGTTTAAGTAAGCAATTTCCTCAAGGCATGCAATCTTACGGTGCTGATGGGTTTCTACTGTTTTTACAAAATTAGTTGCGTCTACAAGACTCTCATGTGTACCTGTGTCAAGCCATGTGAAGCCCTGACCAAGAAGCTCTACATTTAACTGACCTTTTTCCAGGTAAATACGGTTCAGGTCTGTGATCTCCAGCTCACCGCGGGCGCTTGGTTTCAGGTTCTTTGCATATTCAACAACTTTGTTATCATAGAAGTAAAGACCTGTTACACAATAGTTGCTCTTCGGATGCTCCGGCTTTTCTTCGATGGAAATGGCCTTGCCTTCCTGGTCGAATTCAACGATACCAAATCGTTCCGGGTCGTCTACATAGTAGCCGAATACAGTAGCACCTTTTCCTGAGCTTGCATTCTCAACAGCGGCTTTCAGACGCTTCTTAAGACCGTGTCCTGCGAAAATGTTGTCTCCAAGAACCATGGCAACCGTGTCATTTCCAATGAACTCTTCGCCGATGATAAATGCCTGTGCAAGTCCATCCGGGCTTGGCTGTACAGCGTAAGTAAGAGATACGCCGAACTGATGACCGTCACCAAGAAGCTCCTTGAAACGTGGGGTATCCTGTGGAGTGGAAATGATCAGGATATCACGGATCCCTGCGTTCATAAGAACGGACATTGGATAGTAGATCATTGGTTTATCATAAATTGGAAGCAGCTGCTTGGATGTGACCATAGTCAATGGGTAAAGTCTGGTACCGGATCCACCGGCTAAAATAATTCCCTTCATAATTTCGTTCTCCTTTGTTGGATTTGCTATATTGTTCCTATTGCGAACAATATCTGATTTATGCTGTCAGGTGCATAATTTCGTAGTCGTTCATGAATGCTGCCGGATTTTGGGCAGCATTTGTTTGCCCTGACCTGAGTCTGTAGCTACATTATAAAAGGTGACCTTACGTTACCTTCAAGACCTTTTTTACAATTATTTCAAGTTTGTTACTTTTTCACAAAGAAATACCCCTGCATCCTTGGTGATATGGAACCCATTTTCTGTTTTTTTCTTAACAAGGGCGCGAAAATCCTTGTAACGGTCTGGCAGATACTGGTTCTGATTGCCGTGGCAGGAGAGAATATAGGAAATTAAAGGTTCCGCATCGGTGACAATCAGTTCGTCCTCATAGGATTTCCAGGTAATCTGCTGAAAATAAGGGGAAAGGATATCCGTTCCATTTTCCCTGCCAAAGCGTTCGTACAGTTTATCTGCGGAGAGGGCAATCCTTTCATCGAAGGACTGGACTAGAAGGCTGACCTCCCGCATATGTCTGGAACCGTAGGTACTGCAAAGAAAACGTCCGCCTGGCTTCAGGATTTTTGTTACATTTTTGCACACCTTTCCAATGTCGTCACAGTAAAAAAGTACATGATTGGCAATGACCAGATCAAAGGTGCCAATCCTTGGAGGAATGTTGTGACAGTCAAAAGCTTTGAAAGAAAAACGGGGATCTTCTCCGCCAATGGCACGCCTGGCGTCACGGAGCATACCCTCGGAAATATCAGAAAGGGTAATGTGTATGTTCCCTGGCAGTTTTGATAAGTTCTGGGTCCAGAGAGCTCCGTCACCGCATCCAAGCTCCAGAATATTCATTCCCTCATGAATCTGGCACTGCTGGCAGATCCAGGGAAACCAGCCTTCCTGGTTTACAGAATAAAGACTGTGCAGGTTGATCCTGGAAGAAATGTTGGAAGCATTCTGGTACTGATTTTTCAGGCTTTTTTCCATAACAGTCAGATGAATCAGGTCCAGCATACGGCTCCAGTCCACGGTATGCTCCTCAGAAATGGCCTGGGCAGTATCTTTCAGTGTTTTTTCCACAAGCTGCATCTGTTCAATCCGGTCCTGTACAAGCTTCAGCTGTACATTCAGGGCATTGAGCATAAAATGACTGTCCGGGTCTTCGATAGTCATCTCCCGGATATCCTCCAGGGAAAATCCAAGATATTTCAGCAGCAGGATCTGCTGCAGCCTTGCAAAGTCTGTGTCAGTATAAAATCTTGCGCCGGACTCGGATACAAGAGAAGGTTTCAGAATATCGTGCTGGTCGTAATAGCGGATGGTCCGCAGTGTTACTCCAGCCATCCGGGCAAACTGACCGGAAGAGTAGTAGCCGTCTTTTTTCAAAAAAACACCTCCTGGATTGCCAAATGTTATATTATATTATAGGGAAAATTTATCTGGGGTGCAATGGAAAGTTTGAGGCAGGTTATGGTTTATTACACTTACAAAAGAACAGCTTGCGGAATATTACTGGCAGATCCTGTCGCAAAGAGGCGAACGCTTTTCCTTGTGCTTTTTTTATCTGTGTGCTACCCTTTAAGCAAGGCCAGCGGGGCCGAAGATGAATCTTAAAACTGGCAGTTCTGTCAGTCTTTTTCCACAATAAAATGTAAGGAAGAGAAGAAAAAAGGACAGGAGGTTAACATGAACCTATTCGATTTTACCTACTGCGGTAATTATAACCGGCAGATTCAGAACTTGGCCAGGATATCCCCTGAGAAGTGGAGTTTTGGGCAGTCCGGGGATAACGGGATCCTGAAAGGTTATCTGGAAAATACATTCCGCAGACTGTATGAGGAAGGAAAAGTACGGGAAGAGAAAGAATATGCCCTTTTTCATACAGGACTCTTTAATCAATATTATCAGCCAATTTATGCTTATTTTGTTCCAAATGTAGTACCGGACAGACAGAAATGGTATCTGGAAGGATTTTATACAGACTACTCGCTTTTAAAAATAAAAATTACGGATCTGCCGCCCAGGGCTGCTTATGTGGAAAATCCTTCCGATCTGGTGTTTGATACCAAGCTGCCGGTGGTGCCTCAGTATGAGCATATTTTTGATGATGAGGAAAATGTGCAGCGGCTTCCTTCCGCAGTGAGGGAGAGCGGCATGCGGGTACAGCTTTTTGATGGAGCCTTACAGCAGACCAGACGGATACTGGAGTCAGACTACAAGGCTGCCATTCCTCAGTATTATAACCATTCCATTCAGCTTTTAATCCCAATCTGCCTTCAGAATCCGGGAATTCCGGATCTGGCACTGGCCTGTATGAAAACTCCGGATGGGACCAAATATCTGGGACGAACCTGTCTGACTCTCCGGATGGCCTATCACAATGCCAGACTGCTTGCAAGGCTGGACGGGAGCTGGCTGAGGGCGTGAAGAAGTTAGAGAAAATGAAATACCTTCAAAGAGGATATTGGAACAGCAATCGGAAAGCTGCAGTTTCCTAGCAATGTCCTGCTGTTATGGGGCAGATTGTGAACAGGGATAAAGAGTGTGAAAGAACTGTGACTTTCTTTCGGAAAAACTGTTCAAAATATATAAAACGTGTTACAATATAAAACTATCACAGAGAGAAAATCAGAGGTAAGGACTACATAAGACAGCAAGTCCTGGATCGATCAGAGAGGCAGGCGTCAGACCTTGGATTTTCTTACAGAACACAGGAGAATGTATGAGAATCGAATTAAAAGACGAAAATCAGGAAGAACCGCAGAAAATTGATGAGAACGACATCCGTTACAAACACGAGACCGATCTGACGAAGAAAGAGAAGCGTGAACTTGAGAAAATGAAGCTTGCCAGTATGGGCTGGAAGGGAAAGCTTCAGTATATCTGGGCCTATTATAAGCCACAGATGGCAGCCATTGTGGCGGTGATCGCCATAGCCTTTTTTGTAAAAGATCTTTACGAAAATTCCAGGATCCATACAGCACTTACGGTTATGGTAATTGACTCCTACGGAACGAAACAGGAGGAAGCCGAAGAAAAGGTACAGGAAGCGCTGGGAATCCAGGATGATCCATATGAAATCGTCACAGTAGACGAAAGCCTGCGCACCGGTGAAGACGGAGTTGCATTGGAATCCTACAGCCAGATGGCCTTTACCACCAAAGTATCTGCCAGGGCAGTGGATGTGCTTATTGGTTCCGAAGATTATATGGACGGTTTTGAGTTCAAAGATGAGTATTTTATGGATCTGACAGAGCTTTTGCCAGAGGATGTTTACCAGGTATTTGGGGAGCAGAATGACAAATACAGCATTACCATTGATTCTGATGAACTGGCAGAGGAACTTGAGGTGACCTATGAGCCTGTTAGGATCGGAGTTCTCGCTAATTCAGAGAATGTGGAGAATGCAGTGAAATGGCTGACGAAACTGGCAGAAGAATTATCGTAAATAATGAAGGGAGACGTGTGAAAGCTGCCACGTCCCCCTTCCTTTTTCTGTAAAAATATGCCGGATTTTCTGAGTGCATTTCACATCAAAGCTTTTTCAGATAGTGTTTTTCAATAAAAGAGAGAACTCCATATAGCCCCATGGCAATCAGACACAAAACCACAATGGACATCAGCACCCAGGTAAGCTTGAAGAAGTGTGTCTGCAATCTGAAAGAAAACTATATAAAATTCAGAAAAAATTTTGTAAAAATGTCAATAGGATATTTGACCGAAATAAGGTATCCTAAACAGACAGAAGAGATTCTAAAGGATAACAGGAGAGAAGAATATGAAGGTTTTGCTGGCCGGGAATACCGGCTATGTGACAGAAGAATTTGTAGAAGAAGCATTTCCAGAATGTCAGGTAATGGTACTTGGAAATAAAATGCTAAAGACAGTCCGGAGAAGGGAACTTATTTCCAGACCATTTCCCAGGACGGAACTGGAACTTGGAGATATTTTCAGAACATACGAATTTGAAGCTGTGGTATACTTTTCTAATTATCTGACCTTACATGGAGAACTGGAAGGGGAAGCAGAGAATCTGCGCAAGATCCTGCAATACTGCAGGAAAGGGGTTCAAAGCCATTTCCTTTACGTGACAGGACCAGAGGGAATGTATGATGTACCAACAGGCAAGACTCTACTGGTGCAAAATGCAGAGGATGTGTGCAGACGCTATGCGGGACTGTACGGTCTGAAGGTAAAAATACTGCGGGTACCCTATTTATATTCAGGAATCTATAAAAAAGATTTTTTTTACAGAATTTTCCAAGCTTCGAAAGAGAGCCAGAAGCTGTTTTTTCAGGAAGCTCCGGAGCAGAAAGCCTGTTTTTTATATTCTATGGATCTGGCAGAACTGATGTACAAGCTTTTTGATAACTGGAATGATGAGGAAGAGGTATTGAATGTTCCAGATGTATTTGACATCTGTTTTCAGGATGTGACCGAAGAACTGAAAAAGGTTTTATCCCCGGTCTCCATTATCTATAAAAGCAGTGCCGTTGTAGAAAAAATAAAAGAAGACGACAGACAGATCCGAACAAACTATAACTGGTTTCCAAAGATTTCAGTATTAGATCATATTTCGGAAATGTATAAAGAATATAATGAATACACAAAAAACAATGGGGGAAAAGTAAGCTGGCTTACCAGACTTTTCAATCAGAACCAAAGATGGCTGCGGGCATGTGAGTTTGTGCTCTGCTTTCTGGCGTTCGAATTTTTGCAGCGTCTTCTGGGAAATCAGGCTCAGTTTAAGATGATTGATCTGCGTCTTGTGTTTATTGTCTTGTTTGGAAGTCTTTACGGTCTGGGATATGGAATTGCCGGAGCAGCAGCCCAGACAGTATCCTTGCTTCTGGCATATGAAAGCCAGGGAATAAAGTGGTATACCCTTTTTTACGAACCAGCTAACTGGATCCCATTTATCTTTTATTTTGCTGCAGGTGCCGTGTGTGGTTATGTGCGAATGAAAAACAGGGAAAATCTGGAATTTATATCAGAGGAGAATCAGCTGATCCGGGAAAAATTTCTCTTTATGCGTGATCTGTACCAGGCGACCCTTCAGGACAAAAAAAGATACAAAAAACAAATCCTGGGCAGTAAGGACAGCTTCGGAAAGATCTTTGACATTACCAGAAAGCTGGATATTGTACAGCCAGAGGAACTGTTTATTGAAACGATGCACATTATGGAAGAGGTTCTGGAGAATGAAACCTTTGCGTTTTATTCTCTCAGTCAGAAAAACGGCTATGGCAGGCTGGAAGCTGCATCTCCCAAGTCTCAGGGAATGTACTCTGCTTCTGTCAGATTAAGCGAGTATACGCTTGCCATGGATACCCTGGAAAAAGGGCAGGTATGGGCAAATCGGGATTTCGTAAAAGGTTATCCTATGTATATGGCTGGTATCAGGAAAGAAGGCAGTCTGGTGATGCTGATCTGTATTCAGGAGGTAAGAAACGGGCAGCTGACTTTATATTATATGAATCTGTTTCAGATTTTATGTGGTCTGGTAGAAACATCTCTTTTACGTGCCCTTGAATATCAGGAAGCCACGGAATACAAGAAATATGTAGAGAATACGAGGATCCTGAAGCCGGAATACTTTGAAAAAAGTCTGGAGCTTCAGCATTCTATGCGTGAGCAGAAGATGGCATCCTATATCCTTCTGAAACTGAAGTATGGGAATATGACCATTGAGGATGCGGATGAGGTACTGGACCGCTGTATCAGAGAAAACGATATCCGTGGTATTTCTCCGGAAGGGGAGTTGTATCTGATCCTGACACAGGCAGATGACAAGGCATTGCCAATTATCCTTGAACGTCTGAAAAGAAATGGCTTTGAGGGAAAGGTACTTGATGTTCCGGCAGGAAAAGAGACAGCAGGAGTGGAATCATGACAAAAACAGCAATTGGAATCACGGCGCTGGTGATCCATCTGATCATCTGTATACTGATCTGGTTAGGAATACGCACAGGTTTTCTGAAAGTAAAGATGTACATGCTGTCTCTTGCCGTATTTGTACCAGTCTGGGGACCGGTGTGTGTCCTGCTCATACATTTTCAGCTTTTTTCCGGTACGGACCAGGTGAAAACAGTGGGAGTTGAAAAGCTTAGGGTTAACGAGGAAATCTATAAGAACATGTTTCCGGCCATGGAGGAAAATGACAGGGATGTGGTTCCTCTGGAGGAGGCCCTTCTTCTGAATGACCCTTCCAGGCGCCGGGAACTGATCATGAACGTTCTGAATGATAACCCGGGGGAATATGTGGAATTATTAAAGCAGGCACGAATGAATGAGGATGTGGAGGTAGTCCATTATGCGATTACAGCCATGGTGGAACTGTCCAAAGAATATGATTACAGATTACAAAAAATTGAGAAAAAATATACGAATGATCCAGATGATCCTGTTATTCTGGAGGAGTACTGTGATTTCCTGAAAGAATATCTGAGTCAGGGCTTTATGGAGAAGCAGATGGAACAGATTTACAGAAACCAGTATACCCAGCTTTTGTTAAAACAGCTGGAACAAAAGGTGAATCTCCATACCTGTGTCTGCCTGATGGAAAATCTTATGGTGCAAAGGGATTTTTTTCTGGCAGAAAAAATATTGAAAATCATGGATCAGAACTGGCACAGAGGTGAAGAATACTGGATCTGGAAAATTCGGTATCTGGCAGAACGGAAAATGGGGAAAGAACTGAAACAGAGCTTACAGGCATTGAAGGAAGAGCATATCTATCTTTCTTCCAGAGGAAAGGAGGCACTGGGATTTTGGCTGGATGGATCAAAAAAGTGAAAGCTTTTCAATTTAAGGGAATTCTGGTGATCCTGGGCTGTTTTCTGCTTATAGGAGCCATTCTGTTTGCAGAACGATCCGGTCTGTCCTACCGGGAAAAGGCAAAGAAACTGACTTATCTGGATGCAGATAAAGTGGTTACGGAAGAAACTGCGATAAAGACACTAAAGCCAACCTGCCTTGTTCTTACAGACAGCAGTCAGGCGAACAGCACCATGGCGTGGATCCAGTTCGAGCAGATCTTTAAGGACATGAAGGTGGGTACTGATCTGGTTGATGTAAATCATGAAAGTATACCGGATGATCTGTCTGATTATGAGACTGTGGTCGTTCTTTTAAGCGATTTAAGTCCGCTGAAAGAAAATGTGCTGAAGATCAGCGACTGGGTAAAAGAAGGCGGAAGTGCCATGTTCGCCCTTACTCTTCAAAAGGATACTTATGTATCCCTTATTGAGCAGAAGCTTGGAATTGTATCCTCAGGTTACACAGATGCCATGGTAAACAGCATTTATTTCGACAGTGAGTTTCTCGTCGGAGGCGGAAAAGCATACAAAGTCACAGACGGCTACGAATCGGCCTGGGCAGTGGAGCTGAGTCAGCGTGCAAGGGTATACGCCTGGGCAGATGATACGTCAGGCGTTCCTTTGATTTGGGAAGCTGATTATGGAAACGGAAAGTTTGTAGTAGATAATTTTGGGTTTTATGAAAAAGCTTTCAGAGGCTTTTTTGCTGCATCCTATAGTCTTCTTACAGATGTGGGGGTATATCCGGTGATTAACGGATCCGTCTTTTATCTGGATGATTTTCCCTCCCCAGTTCCAAATGGAGATGGAACTTATATAAAAAGGGATTATGGCACCAGTATTGCGGATTTCTATACCAATATCTGGTGGCCGGATATGATCGCCCTTGCTACGACTCACAATGTGCAATATACAGGAGTTATAATAGAAAATTATGAGGATGAAACAGACGGAGAGACGGAACGCCAGGATGATGTACAGCGGTTCCAGTATTTTGGAAATATGATCCTTCATCAGGGCGGGGAACTGGGGTATCACGGTTATAATCATCAGCCGCTCAGCCTGTCAGACACGGATTATGGAGATGCACTTCCCTATAAGACCTGGACAAGCTTTTCTGCCATGGAAAAAGCAATGAAAGAGCTGATGGATTTTGGAAAGGAAATGTTTCCGGAAACTACCATGTCTGTTTATGTTCCTCCTTCTAATGTTTTGTCAGAAGCGGGAAGGAAACTGCTGGGTTCCCTGTATCCCAAGATTCGTACTATTGCCAGCAATTATTTTTCCGGCGACTATGCTTATGTGCAGGAGTTTGAAGTGGCTGAAGATGGAATCGTAGAACAGCCGCGTATTATTTCCGGTGCGATCATTGACGATTATATGCAGATGGCTGCTTTGTCTGAGTTGAATATGCATTTTGTAAATACACATTTTATGCATCCGGATGACCTTCTGGATGAGGACAGAGGCGCTGCCCTTGGCTGGGAAAAGCTGAAAAACCGTCTGGATGAGTACATGACCTGGCTGAATGAAGCAGCACCGGCACTTCGAAATCTTACAGGCTCCCAGTTATCCGGTGCCATTGAAAGATATGATGCCCTGACCGTGGAGAAAGACATTACAGACAAGGAAGTGCATCTTTATCTGGGGAATTTTTACGATCAGGCGTATCTGATGGTGAGAATGAATAAAGGAACTCCGGTGCGTGTGACTGGCGGAGACTTGACTCAGGCTGCTGGGAATCTGTATCTGCTGAGCGCAGAACAGGAAGATGTGTACATTGAGTTCGAATAAATATAATGACAGCAGTGTCAAAAGGTCTTTTACTATTGGTAACATAAACATATGTATTGAAAATGCAGATAAAAGGAGAAAACAGTGAGAATCTGTCTGGTTTTGGAAGGATGTTATCCGTATGTATTTGGCGGTGTTTCCACATGGATGCACCAGTATATCAATCAGATGCAGGAGCATGAATTTGTGCTCTGGGTTATTGGGGCAAATGCAGAAAAAAGAGGGAAATTTGTCTATGAACTTCCAGAGAATGTTGTGGAGGTTCATGAGGTTTTTCTGGATGATGCGCTCCAGGTGAAAGAAAAGGGGAAAATGTCCCATATTTTTTCCGAAAAAGAACTAGAAAGTCTGAGCGAGCTGATGCAGATGAAGAGACCGGACTGGGAGACGTTGTTTTCCCTGTATCATGATAAACATTTAAACCCTATGGCTTTTTTGAAAAGTGAGACTTTCCTGGAGCTTCTTATAAAAATCTGTAAGGAACAGTATCCGTATATTGCTTTTGCAGATGCCTTTCACACCATGCGTTCCATGCTTCTTCCTGTTCTGTATCTTATGGGAAGTGAAGTGCCAGAGGCGGATGTGTATCATGCCATATGTACCGGGTACGGCGGACTTCTGGCCTGTCTGGGCGGCTATGTGTACAAAAAGGATGTTCTTCTTACAGAACATGGAATTTATACAAGGGAAAGAGAGGAGGAGATTATCCGTGCCAAGTGGGTGGTTCCATCCTTTAAGAAACAGTGGATCGCTTTCTTTTATATGCTGTCAGATATGATCTATCAGAGGGCATTTCGTGTGACCTGTCTTTTTACAAATGCAATGCGCACTCAGATTCAGATGGGCTGTGCACCTGGGAAGTGCCGGGTTATTGAAAATGGGATCGACTATGACAGGTTGTCCGGAATCCCTTTGAAAGAAGAGGATGGCTGGGTAGATATTGGAGCAGTAGTAAGGCTTGCTCCTATCAAAGATATCAAGACCATGATCTACGCTTTTTTTGAACTGTCTGCACATGTAAAAAATGTACGCCTTCACATTATGGGAGGAGTCGATGATGAAGAATATGCACAGGAATGTTACGAGCTGGTGAAACAGCTGAAGCTGGAAAACATTATATTTACAGGGCGTGTGGACATTGTAAAATATATGGAGAAACTGGATTTTACCATCCTTACCAGCATTTCAGAAGGACAGCCCCTGTCTGTGCTGGAATCCTTTGCTGCAAGACGTCCCTGTGTTACCACAGATGTCGGCTGCTGTCGGGAACTTCTGGAAGGAAAGGAAGAGGATGTATATGGAAAGGCAGGCTATTATGTGGCACCTATGTATCGTGACGGACTGGCTCTTGCCATGGAGAAAATGTGTGAATCCAGAAGAAGGCGGCTTCGTATGGGAAAAAATGGACAGGAACGGGTAAAGGCTTATTACAGACAGGAACGCATGATCCGTCTGTACAGGGAGCTTTATGAGGAGGTGATACAAAAGAATGGCCGGAATCGGATTTGAACTAAAAAAACTGTTTAACAGCCGGGGACTGTTTGCTTCCTTCAGAGCTTACGGATATGCGGGAGTCGTATGTACCGGTCCAATGCTTCTTGGAATTGTATTGCTTCTTGGTGTTATGTATCTTTGTGATAAAACAGGAGGCAGCAGACACAGCCGGGAACTTCTGGTGTGTATGATCACGTATACCCTTTTGTTTTCCCTGACAGTTACCAGTTTTTTGTCTATGGTAGTTACCAGGTTTATTGCGGATATGCTGTACGAAGAAAAATATGATATGGTATTGCCTTCTTTCTGGGGCTCTACAGGGATCATGCTGGTGGCCGGCGGGATTCTGTATGGAATTTTTCTTATCTTTTCCGGAGCAGGACTTATGGACAGCTTGTTGTGTCTGTGGCTTTTTGGAGAGCTGACCGTCACCTGGAATGCAATGAGTTATCTCACTGCAATCAAAGATTACAGAGGAATCATGCTGTCATTTACAGCTGCTATTGTGATCACATTTATATCCGGCTGGGTATTGCTGATGCTGGGGATTCCCCATGTGGAAGCTCTTCTGATTGCAGTGGCTGTGGGATACGGAGTGATGCTTTTGTGGGATGTGATCCTTTTGTATCAGTATTTTCCCCAAGGGGAAAAGGGTGCCTTCCTTTTCCTAAGATGGGTGGATCAGTTTCTGCCTCTGGCATTTACCGGGCTTTTTATCAATATTGGACTGTTTGCCCATTTGGTGATCATGTGGGTCGGACCGCTTCAGGTACAGGTGCAGGGACTGTTTGTTGGTGCACCCTACCATGATGTGCCAGCTCTTGTGGCATTTCTTACAATTTTGGTAACAACAGTAAACTTTGTGGTTTCTGTGGAGGTGAATTTTTATCCGAAATATAAAAACTACTACAGTTTATTTAATGATAAAGGTGCTGTAGGAGATATTACCCAGGCTGGTGAGGAAATGTTAAAGGTATTGAATGTGGAATTGAAATACACGGCCTTGAAGCAGCTCCTTGCTACAGCACTTGCTATTTCTCTTGGCGGACTGCTCCTGGAGTATGTGCCGCTTGGATTTAACGATCTTATGGAAGGGTATTTCAGAACCCTCTGCGTGGGATATGGCATTTATGCAGTGGCAAATACCATACTTCTGCTGCTTTTATATTTTACAGATTACAAAGGAGCGCTGGCGGCCTCCGGATGTTTTGCAGGAGGAACTGTGCTGTTTACAGTAATATCCCTGTTTTTCCCAAGAGTATATTATGGTTTCGGATTTCTCACAGGCAGCGCAGTGTTTTTTCTGATTGCAGCCTTTCGTCTGGACTATTACACAAAGAGGCTGCCCTATTATATTTTGAGTGTACAGCCTGTGGTGGCCAGGGAAAAAAGAGGAAAGTTTTCCAGACTTGGTTTTTTCCTCAGTAAAAAACTGGAAAGGAGTCAGAACAGTGAAAAAATATAAAAAAATTGCATGTATTCTTGCCGGAAGTATGATCATGTCTTTATTCGCAGGCTGTATAGGAAATGGAGATGTAGTGCCGGAAGAAAAAAATGAGAGCACAGATACAGAAGAACCGACAGCATCCGAAACGTCACAGGAGATAAAAAAAGCAGAATCCCGGGATATTGACCAGGTTCATTTAAGAGATAAGGACAGTCTTTATGAAAACGATGACGATACCAGCGTGGTTACCATGTACCTCACTGTTTCAAAGGGGAATTCTTCAGAAAATACAGATCATACATGGGAAGAAATCAATAGTTATTCTGTCTATGATTATGAAGAGATGGGAGTAGACAGATATCAGGCGGCTGCACTTTTACAGATAGGGAATGAGAATGGTCCGACAGAGGGAATGGTAGGATATGGGGAGAATATTCCCAATGCCACGGTACAGATCCGTGGGCAGACTTCAAGCCGGAATGCCCAGAAAAACTATAAGATTGAGCTGAAGAAAAATAAAGGAACCTGGCGCGGGCAGAGAACCATTAATCTGAACAAGCATATGACAGAAGGAATGCGGTTTCGGAACAAGCTCGCCTATGACCTGCTGAAGGGCATTCCCCAGCTGATCAGTCTGAGAACACAGTTCGTTCATCTGTATGTAAAAGATACTACAGATGGTTCTGCTGACGCGAAATTTGAGGACTATGGCTTGTATACCCAGGTAGAGCAGCTGAATAAGACTGGATTGAAGAATCATGGACTGGATTCCAATGGACAGCTTTATAAAATTAATTCTTTTGAATTTTACAGATATGAAGATGTGATAAAACTCCAGGATGATCCATCCTACGACAGTGCTGCTTTTGAAAAATTGCTGGAGATAAAGGGAAGTACCGATCATAGGAAACTGATTCAGATGCTTGAAGCAGTAAATGACTACAGTATTCCAATTGATACGGTTCTGGAAGAATACTTTGATGAGGAAAATATTACATATTGGATGGGATTCCAGATTTTGATGGGAAATGTGGATACCCAGAGCCGAAACGTGTATTTATATAGTCCATTAAATTCTGATACCTGGTATTTTATTCCCTGGGATAATGATGGCAGTCTGATGAGACCTGAATATAAGATAACCGGTTTTAGTGATCAGAAAAGCTGGGAATCCGGCGTTAGTAACTATTGGGGAAATGTACTGTTCCAGAGATGCCTGAAATCAGAGCGTTTCCGGGAAAAGCTGGATGAAGCCATTCTGGATCTGAAAGAATATCTCAGTGAAGAGAGACTGGGCACTATGATTGAAAAATACAAGACTGTGGTGAAGCCGTATCTTTATGAGATGCCGGATGTGTTTTATGCACCTCTTACCAGTGAACAATATGATGAGCTTGCTGCATCACTTCCGGAAGAAATAGAAAAAAATTATCAGCTCTATGTAGAAAGTCTTAGTAAGCCTATGCCGTTTTATATTGGTGTTCCTGTTGCAGAGGGAAATAAAATGAAAATAAACTGGGATAATTCCTATTCCTTTGACGCGGAGGATATTACTTATTCTGTAGAGATAGCAAAGGATTATCTTTTTCAGGATGTGATCTATACACAGGATGGCCTTCTGATCCCGGAAACGGAGCTGGAGCTTCCGGAAGCAGGACAGTATTTTATCCGTGTGCGTGCAACCAATGAAAAGGGAAAAACACAGGATGCTTTTGACTATTATGTTACAGATGAAGGAAAGCAGTATGGCATGAGGTGCATCTATGTAACGGAAGATGGTCAGATCGAGGAAGATATTTATGAGGAATAAAAGCAGGGAAGCATTTCGAAATGAATGGAAGTATCTGATCAGTACCAGTGAAAAAGAAATGCTTATGCTCAGGCTGAAGCCATTTCTACAGCCGGATCCCCATGCCGGGGAAGGGGGATATTATATCCGCAGTCTGTATTTTGAGGATTACTGGAACAGTGCATACGCGGAAAAGGAAGCCGGGGTACTGATGCGAAAAAAATACAGGATCCGGATTTATAACAATAATGACAAATTTATCAAACTGGAGCGGAAAAAGAAGTTTGGAAGTTATATTTACAAAGAGAGTGCACCGCTTACAAGAGAAGAGGTGGAGAAAATCCTGAAGGGGGACTATGCGTTCCTTTTGTACAGTCCCCACTCTCTATGCCGGGAATTTTACATAGAATGTACCTGCAATATGATGCGGCCAAGGACCATTGTGGATTACGAACGGATTCCCTGGATCCTGGATGCCGGAACGGTAAGGATCACCTTTGATTCAGATGTGAGAGCGGCTATTGGCAGTTATGATATTTTTGATCCTGGATTGCCTGCTTTGTCTGTGCTGGAACCTGGAAAACTGATTCTGGAAGTGAAGTTTACAGAAATGCTTCCCCAGCTTTTACGCGATGTTCTGCCACCGCCAGCAGCGGAATTTACAGCAGTTTCCAAATATGTACTCTGTTATGAGAAAACCAGGTATATGAATGGATTCGAGTACTGGTATGAGACATAAAAAGAAAACGTATAACTGTGAACTATGTTCACAAAAAATATCTTGCAAAATACTGCCTTCTGAATAATTACAAAAAAGCACAAAGAGATAAGTGGAGGAATTTTTTATGAGTGTAAAGGACATGATCAAAAAATCAGTTCTGGAATCCGGAGCGTTTACCAATTATGATGTTCCGGGGATTCTCACAGCTCTTGCGGCGGCTCTGCTGTTAGGGGCGCTGATCTATCTGGTATACCGGAAGTTTTACGCAGGAGTTGTTTTTTCAAGAACATTTGCTGTTACTCTGGTGGGAATGACAGTGCTTACCTGTATGGTAACCTTGGCTATCAGTACCAATGTGGTAATTTCACTTGGTATGGTAGGAGCGTTGTCCATTGTCCGTTTTCGTACAGCAATTAAGGATCCTATGGATCTTTTGTATTTGTTTTGGGCAATCACCACAGGAATTACGGCTGGAGCGGGAATGTATGTCCTGGCGCTTTTGGCGGCTGCGATTATGATCCTGATGATCGTATTGTTTTATCACAAACAGCAAAGAGGAAAAATCTATATTGCAGTGATCCACTATACAGGAGACCAGGCAGGGGATGAGGTAATCCGCTGCTTTGGAAAAAGAAAGTATTTTGTCAAATCCAAGACCATGCGCAAAGAAAAAACAGAGATGGCAGTGGAATTGTACTGCCGACAAAATGATATGGATTTTATGGAAAAAATCCGCAGCATTGAAGATGTAGAAGATGTCACTCTGATTCAGTATAATGGAGAATATCACGGATGAAAAAGATTCTGGCAGCAATGTTGCTGATTCTGATAGTCATTCTGGCAGCTGGCGCAGGTTATCAATGGTGGTCTTCCGGAAATGGAAACAAAAAGCAGTTTCAGAAATCCCGGGAGATTTTTGGAAATCCGCTTATGGGATATGCACCAGGTGCCTGGTATGAGAAAGTGTCAGAAGACATTTCGCTTTTGTATATGGACATTACCTGGGCAGAATTAGAGCCGGAAGAAGGGGTGTATGCCTGGGATTCCATAGAAGAGGAAAACCAGATAAACAGGTGGAAAAAAGAAGGAAAGCATCTGATCCTTCGTTTTGTCTGTGACATTCCAGGTGATGAGAAACATATGGATATCCCCCGGTGGCTGTATGAGAAGACGGGGGAAGACGGAACCTGGTATGACGGTGAATATGGAAAAGGATATTCACCGGATTACAACAATAAGGTTTTTATAGAAGAGCATGAGAAGGTAATCAAAGCCCTTGGAGAGCATTTTGGAAAAGACGGGCTGATCAGTTATATTGAGCTTGGAAGTCTTGGACATTGGGGAGAGTGGCATGTAAATTACAGCGATGGGATTACGAGAATCCCTGAGGAAGCTGTAAGAAATCAGTATATTATGCCCTGGCTGGAAGCTTTTCCCGGCGTAAACATGCTTATGAGAAGACCTTTTCATATTGCAGAAGCTTATGGAATGGGGCTTTATAATGATATGACCGGGCATAAAGAGTCCACAGAAGAATGGCTGACCTGGATTCAGGAAGGTGGAGATTATGGACAGGCAGAGGAGAAAGATGCGCTTGGCAGTATGCCAGATTTCTGGAAGACAGCTCCATCGGGCGGTGAATTTACCAGCTCTGTTTCCATGGAACAGATGCTGGTGACAGATCTGGAACAGACTGTAGAATTGGTCCGGAAGTCTCACACTACATTTTTAGGTCCGAAATATGCAGACAGTCAGTATAAAGATGGCTATGACAAAGTGCTTTTGAATATGGGGTACCGCCTGTGGATCTCAGAAGCTGCCTGGAAAAGGGAGGGGCAGGAAGATTGCCTGTGCCTGACCTGGAATAATGACGGCGTTGCTCCGTTTTACAAAAAATGGCCGGTATATCTGTATCTGGAGGATCCCTCTGGAAATACAGTGGAGAAGACTGAAATCAATATGCTTCTTTCTTCTGTTTTACCAGATACACAGCTTATTACCCGGACTGTATTTGAAACCAGGGATATTCCGGCACTTTTGAAGGAGGGATATGCGCTGTCTGTGGGAATTGAAGATCCCATGACAGAAAAGCCTGGCGTAAGGCTGGCAATGGACTGCGCTTACCAGAATGGCAGAAATATACTATGGCAGAAGGAAAAATAGAGAGGTTTTCGTTCCCCTTGATTCCAAGAACAAAAGAAACGGTAATAAAAAGTTGGAAGAGGTAGAGAAATGTCAGAAAAAATAGTGAAATACGAGTATGAATATGGCCTGTGTAAACGGATGCACTACCGTGGATTATGGTGCGTGCGTTATGAAGGTGTGCCAGGGCATTTTGAGAAAGCGGGTATGGCCTGTTCCTGTGCAGTGGATGGCTGTGATAAGGATTGTGCAGTTATGGAAAGTGCGGATGCCGTTATTGATCCGGAGTGGGAGTGGCATATGCTGGACAATCCGCCTGGAAGATAGAAAAAAATTACGGCAGAGACAGGAAGAACTGCATATTATACCATAAGGCATGAAAACCGGAGTTGATAGTATGAGTCTGGCGGAATCCTTAAATTGGGAGCAAGAAGAGCAGTGCACATCCGTTTTTCCACGGTCTGTTACCAACCGGAAAAATCAGGAAAATTTAAAATTGTCAGAGAAAAAGGAATTATTAAAGAAAATCGCAGATATTCTTGCAGAGGAAAAATGGATTACCTCAGCTGAATTGTTGGTTTTGAAGGAAAAAATAGAAAAATACGGTGGCACTTTATGACCAGGGCGGTGATCTACTGCCGGTGCAGTACAGAAGAGGAGTGCCAGAAGGATGCGCTTATAAGACAGGCGGCGGAGGCAAGAGAATGCGTCCGCCGCCTGAACTGGTCCTTAGAGGATGAATATATAGAAAGCAGGTCCGGCACCAGCACCCGGGGACGGGAACAGTACCAGCGGCTTTTTTCTGACCTTCTTAGAGATAAATTTGAGATTGTGGTGATAAAATCCCAGGACAGACTGATGCGAAACACAAAGGACTGGTATGTTTTTGTGGACCGTCTCGTGACTTGTGGCAAACGGCTGTATCTCTATCTGGAAAACCGTTTTTACAGTGCAGATGACAGTCTGATCACTGGAATCAAGGCAATTCTGGCAGAGGAATACAGCCGGGAATTAAGCCGTAAGATCAATAACGCCCACCGGAACCGGCAAAAGACTGGAAGTGCCCTGATGCTTACTTCCAATACCTATGGCTACCGGAAGCTGCCCGATAAAAGTCTGGTGCTCATAGAGGAAGAGGCACAGGTGAAAAGAAAAATGTATGAGCTTTGTGCAGGAGGTCTTGGCAGCAGATGTATCGCCCGGATTCTGCGGGAGGACGGTGTGCGGAAACGAAATGGAAGTTTTTTTACCGATTCTGATATCCGCCGTATGATCCGAAATCCTGTCAATAAAGGTACTGTGGTCATGAACCGGAAGCATTATGATTTTGATACCAGGCAGGTGGTAAAAAATCCACAGGAACAGTTTTATATTTATGAAAACCGGATTCCGGCAATTGTGTCAGAAGAACTGTGGAAGGCTGCCAATGAAGAAATCGACAAAAGAAAGAAACTTGTCGGAAACCAGGAGAGAACGGCCAGGTGCTTTGGAGTAAATCCGGGAAAGCATGTGTTTAGCGGAAAATTGGTCTGTGGTTTGTGCGGGGCTCCTTTTTACCGGACAACAAGAAAGGGAAAAAACCATAAAATCCATGAATGGAAATGTAAAACTTATCTGGAACAGGGGAGAAAAAAGGAGGAAAAGCCAGGCGGCTGTGCCAATATCCATCTGGAAGAGGAAAAGTTGTTTCTTCTTCTGGAAAGGTCCGGAGGAAAAGAAATCCTGCCAGATCAGGAAAGGGAGATTACGGATTCTTTCATGCAGCTTTTGAAGGAAAGTCTGGAAGAAAACCAAAAGAAGAATTTGGAAAAGTACGAACAGCTGGAAAAAAAGATTAAATACCAGCAACAGCTTTTGCTGGACAAATATCTGGAAGGCCTGGTGGAAGAATCTCTTTACCAGATCAAGGAAAGGGAACTGCAAAATAAATTAAAGAACAACACCGGCAGCAGAACGTGCAGGCAGAAGAACAGGGATTTTCTGGCAGAGGAACAGGAAGAAGTGGAAAAAAGGCTTCGGGAGACAGAGCAGTTTTTAAAAGAACATCATGTGATTCTAAAGGCCCACGTATTATGTGAGTTAAAAATGGTGGAGAAAATCCTGATTTATCCGGATCATCTGGAAGTGGTAAAGAAACAGGGAAAATGCATTATTGCGGCAGAGACCTTGGATATGCTATACTGAAAAAATCATAACTGCCCGTCATATCTGCAGTTACAGACACTATTTAGAGCCTGTTTGAAAAATCATTCCCGCAATCTGCACGCCCTGCTGTGCGGTATATTTTGTCCGAACAGGCAGAAAGGAACAGGATTATGAACATCAGAAAATCTACACTTCAGGATCTGCCACAGATACTGAACTTATATAAAATTGCCAGGGAATTTATGAAAAACAACGGCAATCCAAACCAGTGGGAGGATCGCTACCCGGAAGTTTCCACGGTAGAAAATGATATAAAAACAGGAATTTCCCATGTATGCGTGGAAAATGGGGGAATTGTGGGAACATTTGTATTTTTTACAGGAGAAGATCCTACTTACCGTGTGATCGAAAATGGTGAATGGCACAGTGACAGGGAGCCCTACGGCGTGATTCACAGAGTTGCTTCCAATGGGGTGACAAAGGGTGTGACCAGGGCTGCATTTTCTTATGGGTTGGAGAGAAGCGGATATGTGCGCATTGATACCCATGAGGACAACAAGCCCATGCAGGGCGCTTTGAAGAAATTTGGTTTCAGGGAATGCGGTGTGATCCATCTGGAAAGAGGAGCGGAGAGGATAGCCTTTGACTGTCGAAAAGAGTGGCTCTGAAAAATAAAATTAAATTTCTTTTTTGAAGAAATACGGAATTGCACTTCGTTATAGAAAATTGGAAAGAGAAGAGGACAGCATTTTGGGGAAACTGTCAGAATGCGTACTCACTGGAATGTCTGACTTCCATATATGATCAGGTAGCCAAGCCCCTGTCTTGCACCGATGAATTCGCCTATGATCACCCCTACCAGGCAAAGACCGATATTTACTTTCATATTTGCAAGAATAAGGGGCACGGAGGAGGGCAAAACAATTTTTAAAAGTTCTTCTTTTTTACCGCCTCCAAGTGTGCGGATCAGCTTCAGCTTTTCCTGGCTGATCTCCCCGAAGCCTGTATACAGGTTCAGAATCGATCCAAAAATTGCCACAGACATACCTGCAACAATGATGGTCCGCTGACGGGCACCCAGCCATACAATGAGAAGGGGGGCCAGGGCAGACTTAGGAAGGCTGTTCAGCACTACCAGATAAGGCTCCAGTACTTTTGCAAGTCTGGGGCATCCCCACAGCAGAATGGAAATGCCAAGACCCAGGACTACTACGAAGAGGAAACTAAGAAGAGTTTCTTTCAGGGTGGCGCCAATGTGGATGAACAGCGAGTGGTTTTGGGCCATCTCCACAAAGGTTTTGAAGATCATGGAGGGGCTGCTGAAGATGAAAGAGTCGATCCAGCCAGCCCTTGCCAGGATTTCCCATTGTGCCAGAAAAATAAGAAAGACCAGAAGCCTTGCGCTTACAACAAGGCGACGGTCCCTTTTCTGACGGGCAAGATATGCTTTTTGAGTGGGGGAAGGTTCATGCATTCTGATTCAACTCCTTCCAGATCAGATTAAAGTAGGATTTGAAAGCCGGGGCATTTCTCGAAGAAAGGGGCGTGCGGTCTTTCATATCCAGATCAATGGGAACAATCTTTATTACAGTGGCAGGACGCTTTGAAAGAATCAGTACCCGGTCTGCCATGCTGATGGCTTCGGAAATATCGTGAGTGACAAGAATAGCCGGCTTTCGTTGTTTTTTTAGGATTTTTCCAATGTCATCACTTACATTCAGCCGTGTCTGGTAATCAAGTGCGGAGAATGGTTCGTCGAGAAGCAGAAGATCCGGTTTTAATACAAGAGTGCGGATCAGTGCCGCTCGCTGCCGCATGCCGCCGGAGAGCTGGCTTGGACGACTGTTACGGAATTTGTCCAGCTCATAAAGCTTTAACAGTTCATCTACATAGGAAAGATTGTCTTTTGTGAGTTCGCCTTGTATTTCCAGTCCAAGGAGAACATTGCGGTAGATGCTGCGCCATTCCAGAAGGTGGTCTTTTTGAAGCATATAGCCAATACGGGCGCTGTCCTTGTTCAGTGGCTTTCCATTCATAAGAATGGTTCCGCTTTCCGCATGTAAAAGCCCGCAGATCAGATTCAGCAAAGTGGACTTTCCACAACCGGAAGGCCCTACGACAGCCAGAAACTCTTCTGGCATAAGATGAAAAGATATATGAGAAAGGGCAGCCGTTTCCCCGGATAAGCTATGGTAAGAAAGGCACACATCCTTTACTTCCAGAAGCGGATTCATAATCAAACCTCCATTTTCGTATAATTTATGATATGCTTTTGGGGTGAGGTGTGTTATAATGAAGTGATTTATCTATGTGCAGAGTGTAGCGAAGCGGAGTTCGCGGTTCCTGTACCGACAATTTTTTAGAAAGAAAATAATATTATGAGTAAAAAGCAAACGGTTTTCAACCTGTTATTTCTGGTGATCGTTTTCGGTCTTACCGTGTACCTGGTTTTTCGCGGCAAGGACATCGGGGATATTATCCGTACTGCCAGGGAAGCTGATGGAAGATATCTGCTTCTGAGTCTTGTGTGCGTGGTATTTTTTATTCTTGGCGAATCGGTTATCATTTTTTATATGATGAAAACACTTGGAGCCAGTGTGAAAATGACTCATTGTGCACTGTATTCCTTTGTTGGATTTTTTTTCAGCTGTATTACTCCGTCTGCATCAGGCGGACAGCCCATGCAGATCTTTTACATGAAAAAAGATAAACTGCCTATTCCGGTAACTACTCTGGTCCTGATGATCGTTACCATCACCTACAAGGCAGTTCTTGTAGTGATCGGTGTTCTGATCTGTTTTCTGGGCGGTGATTTCCTGAGAGGCTATCTTGGGGACTATATGTGGGTGTTTTATCTAGGCGTGGGTCTGAACGTGTTCTGTGTTACCTTTATGATGATATTGGTGTTTGCCCCAGGCCTTGCGAAATGGATCATGGTAAAAGGTCTGAAGATCATTGAGCATGTCCGGATTCTGAAGCCAAAAAAAGCAAGGCTTGAGAAGCTGGAGGCTTCCATGGACCAGTATCACGCAACGGCAGCCTTCTGGGCCAGCCATAAGCGGATCATACTGAATGTATTTATCATTACATTTGTGCAGAGGTGTATTCTGTTTACGGTCACTTACTGGGTGTACCGCGCTTTGGGACTCCATGAGTATGGAATCCTGACCGTTACTATTTTACAGGCGGTGATTTCCGTATCTGTGGATATGCTTCCTCTTCCGGGAGGCATGGGAATCAGCGAGACTTTATATATGGTGATGTTTGTGCCCGTATTTGGACCGCTTTTGCTGCCATCTATGCTGCTCAGCCGTGGGATTTCCTATTACGGACAGATGCTGATCAGTGCACTTATGACCTGTGTGGCACATCTTACCATTGGAAGAAAAAACGAAGAGATACAAAGGATGTAATTAACTGCAATGAAGGAAGAACGTTTGAAAAAGGAGAAACAGGATATGCTTGGATTTTATGATTATACGGTGGTGCTTACATACATCAGTCTCGCTGTTTCCGTATTTGGAATGACAAGAGCACTGGAGGGAGACTTCAAAGTTGCAATTTTGTGTCTGGCACTGTCCGGACTTTGTGATATGTTTGACGGGAAAATCGCCCGTACAAAGAAGAACCGTACAGAGGATGAGAAGAAATTTGGAATTCAGATCGATTCCCTGTGTGATGTGGTATGTTTTGGTGTGTTTCCGGCAATGATCTGTTATTGTCTGGGAATGAACCATATCCCAGGAGTGATCATTCTCTGCCTGTATTGTGTAGCTTCTGTAATCCGTCTGGGTTACTTTAACGTAATGGAAGAGAAGAGACAGAACGAGACCTCCGAGCTTCGTCACTATTACCAAGGTCTGCCAATCACTTCGATGGCGATCATCCTTCCGTTCCTTTATCTGCTGAGAAGAGGATGCGGGAAAAATTTCCTTCTGGTGATCCATGTGGCAGTGGTAGTAGTCGGAGTGCTGTTTATCAGTGATTTTAAGGTGAAAAAACCTCAGAATCCAATGGTGATCCTTCTGGTTGCCCTTGTGGCACTGGCGCTTTCCATGATGTTTCATCTGTTATAAAACGGATATTCACCATATATGAAAGTCAGCTGTCTGGCGCCTGTTGCGCTCCTGCAGCTGCCGGCTGCATTCGTAATCCGGGCTGTCGCCAGACGATATCCATGAATTCGCTTATGCAGGCATGGCTCTTTTGTGGATGCCATCGGGAACTTTTATAGCAAATGCAGGGGAGGTATTATGAAATATATAGACAGAAAAGGCAACATCACAATAGAGGAGAACAGACAGGATAAATTTTTGCGCCATCTGTATAATGACTGGGGCGGACGTCTTTGCCTGAAGATCATAATACAGCCTTTTGTTACCAGACTGGGCGGCTGGTTTTTGAATACCAGGCTTTCTGCGAGGATGATTCCTGGATTTGTGGAGCGCAATCACATTGATCTTTCCAGCTGCACCAGACAGGAGTTTGCTTCCTATAACGACTTTTTTACCCGCAGGCTTAAAGAGGGGCAGCGGCCTGTGGCAGCGGATGACAGCGTACTGGTCAGTCCTTGTGACGGAAAGGTTACAGTAAGCCGTATTGGCAGTGATTCCAGGTTTTATATAAAAGATACTCTGTATACTCTGGAACGCCTGCTGAGGAATAAAAAGCTGGCAGAGCGGTATCTTGGCGGTTATGCAGTGATCCTCAGGCTGACAGTCGATGATTATCACCATTACTGCTATGTGGCAGACGGAGAGAAATCTCCGGATGTAAAGATCCCCGGTGTTTTTCATACGGTAAATCCTGCTGCTAATGACGTATGCCAGATTTATCATGAGAATACCAGAGAGTATTGCCTGTTAAAAACAGAGCAGTTTGGAACCATTGCTATGATGGAAGTCGGAGCTATGATGGTGGGGAAAATTACCAATCTGAAACCTGGTGCCTGCGAAGTGAAAAAGGGTGAAGAAAAAGGTTATTTTGAATTCGGAGGTTCTACCATTGTCCTGCTTCTTCAGCATGGAAAGGTAAGAATGGATTCTGACCTGATTGAGAATTCTGAGAATGGATATGAAACGATTGTAAGAATGGGTGAGAGAATTGGCAAATGTAAATTACCAAAAAGAGCTTGAAAAATTAATCGAACAGCATGAGAAAGAAGGAAAGGTTCCCAGACTTTTTCTTCATGCATGCTGTGCGCCCTGCAGCAGTTATGTCCTGGAATATCTTTCCAGGTTTTTTTCTGTTACAGTATTTTTTTATAATCCCAATATTTCTCCCAAGGAGGAATATGAGAAGCGGGTGGCAGAAATCCGCAGGCTGATCAGCGAGATGGAGTTTCTTCATCCAGTCGATCTGGTGGAAGGCGCGTATAGACCAGAGGATTTTTATGCCATGGCAAAAGGGCTGGAGGATGTACCGGAGGGAGGAGAACGGTGTTTCAAATGTTATCGGCTTCGAATGGAGGCAGCAGCAAAGCTGGCTCAGGAGGGCGGATATGATTATTTTACCACCACACTTTCCATCAGTCCTTTAAAAAATGCAGGAAAGATCAATGAGATAGGCCAGGAACTTGCACAAATCTATAAAGTGGAGCATCTTCCGTCTGATTTCAAGAAAAAGAACGGATATAAGCGGTCTATAGAACTTTCCCATGAATATGGGCTGTATCGGCAGAATTATTGCGGGTGTGTGTTTTCTAAGCGGGAGAGCATGGAGCGGGAAAAGCAGAAACAACAGAGCTGCATGGACTGTCAGTGAAACCATCTGATATTTTGCAAACAATAGTGCAGAGTCATGCACTTGCATGAATTTTGTGCATTGCAAAACGGTTTGATGCAGTAATGTATAGCGAAAATCATAATGAAAGACTCTTTGCAATTAGCAGAAAGTGTGATAAACTAGCACTTGATTGTAGTAAAGTTAGAAAGAATTTGTAAGGTTCCTATAATACTTCAAAGTGTATTTCTGTAAAATTCTTAAGCATCTTGCTTTTGGAATAAAAATATTGAAAAATTCGTGGAACTTTGCAGGAAATGAGGGAAAATATTATGGCACAGCTTTGGGGCGGACGCTTCACTAAGGAAACCGATAAACTGGTTTATAATTTTAATGCATCCATTTCATTTGACCAGAAATTTTATGAACAGGACATCCGTGGCAGCAAGGCACATGTAAAGATGCTTGCAAAACAGGGGATTCTGACAGAGAAAGAGAGAGATCAGATATTAGAAGGACTGGAGGGAATCCTGGCAGATGTGAAAGCAGGCAGACTTGCAATCACATCAGAATATGAGGATATCCACAGTTTTGTAGAGGCAAACCTGATCGACCGTATTGGTGATCCGGGTAAGAAGCTTCACACGGGAAGAAGCCGTAATGACCAGGTTGCACTGGACATGAAGCTTTATGTGCGTGATGAGATCGATGAGATTGACCAGGAAGTAAAATCACTGCTTGAGGCTCTTCAGAAGATCATGGAAGAGAATGTGCATACGTATATGCCCGGCTTTACCCATCTCCAGAAAGCCCAGCCAGTTACGCTGGCGCATCATGTGGGAGCATATTTTGAAATGTTCCGCCGTGACAGAGGACGTCTGTTTGATATCCGCAAGAGAATGAACACCTGTCCTCTTGGCGCGGGAGCTCTTGCAGGAACTACCTATCCGCTGGACAGAGAATACACCGCACAGCTTCTGGACTTTGATGAGCCAACCAGAAACAGCATGGACTCTGTATCTGACAGAGATTATGTGATTGAACTGTTGTCCGCACTTTCTACGGTTATGATGCATCTCAGCCGTTTTTCCGAGGAGATTATTCTCTGGAATTCCAATGAGTACCGTTTTGTGGAAATCGATGATGCATACAGTACCGGAAGCAGTATTATGCCTCAGAAGAAGAACCCGGATATTGCTGAGCTGGTAAGAGGAAAAACAGGACGTGTTTATGGAGCACTGACATCAATTCTTACTACCATGAAGGGAATTCCGCTGGCATACAATAAGGATATGCAGGAGGATAAGGAACTTACATTTGATGCTATTGATACTGTGAAAGGTTGTCTGGCTCTTTTTACCGGCATGATATCCACCATGCAGTTTAACAAGGCGAACATGGAAGCAAGCGCAAAGAATGGCTTTACCAATGCTACTGATGCGGCAGATTACCTGGTAAATCATGGCGTGCCTTTCCGTGATGCGCATGGAATCGTTGGGCAGTTGGTTCTGAAATGTATTGAAAAGGGAATTTCCCTGGATGAACTGTCCCTTGAAGAGTATAAAGAAATCAGTCCTGTGTTTGAACAGGATATTTATGAGGCTATCAGCATGAAGACCTGTGTGGAGAAACGTATGACTCTTGGAGCTCCCGGTCCGGATGTGATGGAGCAGGTAATTGCAGGAAATAAAAAGTATCTGGAAGCGAACTGAAAAGAGGACACATCCTGCAGAAAGCCTTTTTCAAACATGCTCTGGGCAGTTCGGTGGAAAGTAACGAAAGAATCTTGTTTTACAGGATTTTTTTGGTAAATCAGATAAATTTATTGCTTTAATATGATAAAATTTAAGAAAGTACTTGCATTTTCTCAGAACATGGTATAGTATGTCATAGAAATACACATGTACGCAGAGGAAAGAATGAGGAGAGAATATTATGAGTGAAAAGCTTAGAGTTGGTATTTTAGGTGCTACCGGAATGGTGGGTCAGAGATTTATTTCCCTGTTAGAGAATCATCCATGGTTTGAAGTTGTAACTGTTGCAGCAAGCCCGAGAAGTGCTGGAAAGACTTACGAGGACGCTGTAGGAGGCAGATGGAAAATGGATACTCCAATGCCGGAAGCAGTGAAAAAGCTTGTTGTTATGAATGTAAATGAGGTAGAGAAGGTTGCGTCAACTGTTGACTTTGTATTCTCTGCTGTAGATATGTCCAAGGACGAGATTAAAGCCATCGAGGAAGCATATGCCAAGACTGAGACACCAGTTGTTTCCAACAACAGCGCTCACAGATGGACACCTGATGTGCCGATGGTAATTCCGGAAATCAATCCAGAGCATTTCGAAGTTATCAAACATCAGAAAGAGCGTCTGGGAACAAAGAGAGGTTTCATCGCTGTTAAGCCAAACTGTTCTATTCAGAGCTATGCACCTGCACTTACTGCATGGAAAGAATTTGAGCCATATGAAGTAGTTGCTACTACATATCAGGCAATTTCCGGAGCTGGAAAAACATTTAAGGACTGGCCGGAAATGGAGCATAACATCATTCCATATATTGGTGGCGAGGAAGAAAAGAGCGAGAAAGAGCCACTTCGTATCTGGGGTAAAGTTGAGGACGGCGTGATTGTTCCGGCGAAAGAGCCTGTTATCACATGTCAGTGCGTTCGTGTGCCGATCCTGAATGGACACACTGCAGCTGCATTTGTAAAATTCAGAAAGAAACCTACGAAAGAGCAGCTTGTAAAAGCACTTGTAGAGTTCAAGGGAGTTCCTCAGGAACTGAATCTTCCAAGCGCACCGAAGCAGTTCATTCAGTATCTTGAGGAGGATAATCGTCCACAGGTTACAGAGGATGTGAACTTCGAGAACGGAATGGGCGTATCAATCGGAAGACTTCGCGAGGATACTGTTTACGATTGGAAGTTCATTGGACTTTCCCACAACACTGTAAGAGGTGCTGCAGGTGGTGCTGTTCTTTGCGCAGAGACATTGAAGGCGCAGGGATATATCCAGGCGAAATAAATTGAAGAGTGAATAAATGCAGGGAGAATGCTGCCGGATGTGGTGGCATTCTCCCTTTTTGGGATTGCCGGCAATCAGCACGCCCCACTTTGTGGTAGATTTCACTCGAATTCGTCTGCCGTAGCCCGTTACGGCAGACGAATTCGAGTGAAATCTACCGCAAATTGTGACGTACATCTTGCACCTTTTTCAAGAATAGTAGCAGATAAACAACTAAAATAAAAAACTGACCGTTTACGATAGGGGAGATTCATGTTAAAATAGATAGCACGTTAGAGCCTGTTTGAAAAATCATTCCCGCAATATGCACGCCCCACTTTGCGGGAGATTTCACCCGAATTCGATTGCCGTAGCCCGCTACGGCGCCCTCATCCGGGCAAAATTTCCCACAAATTGTGACGCACATCTTGCAGAAAGCCTTTTTCAAACACGCTCTAGAACTGACAGGAGGTGAGTCCATGAGCGACAGAGAGCGAATCCGCCTTACCCAGTATTCTCATACATCTGGCTGAGCGGCGAAAGTAGGTCCGGGGACCCTTGCCCAGGTTCTGGGTAAGCTGCCGAAGTTTTATGATTCGAATTTACTGGTCGGAACGGAATCTTCCGACGATGCTGCTGTATATCGTATATCTGATGATCTGGCCATGATCCAGACCGTGGATTTTTTTACACCGATCGTGGACGATCCTTATACTTTCGGACAGATCGCAGCGGCAAATGCGTTAAGTGATGTGTATGCTATGGGTGGAGAGCCTAAGCTGGCATTGAATATTGCAGCCTTTCCTAATTGTCTTGATCCGGAGATTCTGGGCGAGATTCTGCGGGGAGGTGCAGACAAGGTAATGGAGGCTGGTGCTTCTCTTGCGGGAGGACACACGATTCAGGACGATGAGCCGAAATATGGCTTGTGCGTTACCGGATTTGTAAATCCTGCCTCAATGTGGAAAAATATTGGAGCAGAGACCGGAGATGTTCTGATCCTTACCAAGCCTCTTGGAACCGGAATTCTTTCTACTGCAGTGAAAGGAGAGATGGCATCTGAGGAAGAGACTGCCTATGCAGCTTCTGTGATGGCGACTTTGAACAGGTATGCCAGAGATAAAGTGGCAGATCTGCAGATTCATGCCTGCACGGATGTAACAGGTTTTGGTCTTGCCGGACATGCCCTGGAAATGGCGAAGGGAAGTGGGAAGACCCTTTGTATTTCTCTTGGTTCCCTGCCGATTATGAAAGGAGCACTTGACTATGCTTCTATGGGATTTATTCCTGTAGGTGCATACCGCAATCGGGAATTTGCAGGGGGAGAGTGCGAGTTTTCATGGAAGAATCACAGTGGGGAAAGCAGTGAGAATTTCTGGCTGGAAAAGACCAGGTGTGAAGCTGTGGAAAATGAAACAGGCAGAAGTGAAACCATCATAAATGAAGCAGAGCTTGCTGCCCGTGAGGATATAGTATTTGACCCGCAGACTTCCGGAGGGCTTCTCCTGAGTATAGATTCTCAGGATGCGGGCAAGGCAATTAGTCGACTGTCTTCTCTGTCGCTTCCCTGTGCTGTGATTGGACGGGTAATTAATTTACAAAAGAAACATCTTGTTTTTGTGAAATAGTTCCTAATTGATAAAAAATTATCAACTTCTATTGTGAAAAATACATCAAAGTGTTATAATTGTAAAAAACAATACGGAGGTGTTTTTTATGAACTATGAAGATGTGCAAAAACTTTCAAACGCAGCCAAAAACAAAATCGGGCTGCTGAACGGCAATTTCCTGAAGTACTTTCTTCGGGCTGTAATGGCTGGTTTCTTTATTGATGTGGCAGTTATTTACAGCAATGTTATAGGAAGTGTATTTTCAGGATCAGATCCTGCCTGGGGCAAGTTTCTTGGAGCTGTAGTGTTCTCCATTGCTGTTCTTCTGATCAGCCTGGTTGGCGGCGAGCTGTTTACCGGTAATAACATGGTAATGGCATTCGGCGCCTTCGACAAGAGTGTATCCTGGGGGGATGCAGGCAAGGTATGGCTGGTAAGCTACCTTGGCAATTTCGTTGGATGTGCAATTATGGCACTTCTTTTTGTAGGAGCAGGTGCATCCGGCTCAGCAGATTATTTCGCAGGCTTTATTAACAACAAGCTGACGATCCCTATGGGACAGATGTTCATGCGTGCAATTTTGTGTAACTTCTTCGTATGTCTTGGTGTACTCTGCGGAATTAAGCTGAAAAGTGAAACCGGTAAATTCCTTATGATCGTAATGTGTATCTCTGCATTCGTTTTCAGCGGATTTGAGCACTGCATTGCAAACATGGGAATTTTTGTAGTAAGCCTTGGTCTGGTAGATGGCCTTTCCGTTGGTCTCATGCTGAAGAGTATGCTGATCGTAACCATTGGAAATATGGTGGGAGGTGCTCTTTTACTGGCATGGCCATTAAGAAAGATGAGCGCAGATAAATAATATGTCAAAAGCTTTATACATAGCAGAGAAGCCCAGCGTGGCTCAGGAATTTGCGAAAGCTTTAAAATCTGGCGGACAAAGACGGGATGGCTATATCGAGTCTGATACTTGCGTGGTGACCTGGTGTGTGGGACATCTGGTCACCATGAGCTATCCTGAGAAATATGATATGAAATACAAAAGGTGGAGTTTAGATACCCTGCCTTTTTTGCCGCATGATTTTAAATACGAAGTGATACCTGGCGTGGAAAAACAGTTCCAGATCGTGAAAGGGCTTTTAAACAGACCTGATATTGATACCATTTATGTGTGTACCGACTCTGGGCGTGAAGGTGAATATATTTACCGCCTGGTAGCACAGATGGCGGGAGTGAAGGACAGGACGCAGAAGCGTGTGTGGATCGACTCCCAGACTGAAGAAGAGATTCTTCGGGGAATCCGTGAGGCAAAGGACATCTCAGAATATGATAACCTTGCCGCAGCCGCCTATCTTCGGGCAAAAGAAGATTATCTGATGGGAATTAATTTCTCACGTGTACTGACTTTGCGTTATGGAAACAGCGTAACCAATTATCTTGGAGGCAAATACCAGGCAATTTCCGTTGGACGGGTTATGACCTGTGTCCTTGGGATGGTAGTTCGCCGCGAGCGGGAAATCCGCGCATTTGTGAAAACACCTTTTTACAGAGTTGTGAGCAGCATTGCTCTTGAAGGAGAAAGCTTTGAAGGAGAGTGGAGAGCTGTAGAAGGCAGCCGCTATTTCCAGTCCCCTGTTTTATATAAAGAAAATGGTTTTAAGAAAAAAGAAGATGCCCAGAAGCTGATCTGTGAATTAAGTACACAGCAGCCTCTTATATGTACGGTGGAGAAGATTGAGCGAAAGAAGGAAAATAAGAATCCGCCTCTTCTGTTTAATCTGGCAGAGCTTCAGAATGTCTGTTCCAAACTGTTCAAGATCAGTCCGGATGAGACTCTTTCCATTGTGCAGGATCTTTATGAAAAGAAACTGGTCACATATCCCAGAACAGATGCCAGAGTTTTATCGACAGCTGTGGCAAAGGAGATTTATAAGAATATTTCCGGGCTTCGGAATTATCCTCAGGCCGGGGAAGCTGCGCAAGGTGCGTTAGAGCTTGGCGCATACAAAAATATCGCGAAGACACGTTACACCAATGACAAACAGATTACAGACCATTATGCTATTATTCCTACTGGCCAGGGACTTGGCGCACTAAAGGGACTTTCTCTGACAGCACAGCGGGTGTATGAGACGATTGTGAGACGATTTTTAAGCATTTTTTATCCACCGGCTGTTTATCAGAAGGTAAGCCTTGTGACGAAAATGGAGAATGAATCTTTCTTTTCTTCTTTTAAAGTTTTGCTTAGTGAAGGGTATCTGAAGATTGCTGCAAATTCTTTTGCAAAAAAGAGTATGGCAGAAGTTTCCGGAAAAACTCCCGAAAGTGAAGGAGAAGGTGAGGTTTCCTGCGACGAAGCTTTGTTAGCTGCATTGCAGAAACTGAAAAAGGGTGATATACTAAACATAAATGGTCTTGGTATCAAGGAAGGAGAGACATCTCCACCGAAACGATACAATTCCGGTTCTATGATCCTGGCAATGGAGAATGCAGGCCAGCTGATCGAGGATGAGGATCTTCGTTCACAGATCAAGGGAAGCGGAATTGGTACCAGCGCCACCAGAGCAGAGATTTTGAAGAAGCTGTTTAATATCAGATATCTGTCTCTGAATAAGAAAACCCAGGTGATCACACCTACCCTTCAGGGGGAAATGATTTATGATGTGGTAAACTGTTCTATCCGTCAGCTTCTGAACCCGGAACTGACTGCCAGCTGGGAGAAGGGACTTACCTATGTAGCAGAGGGATCTATTACAGAGCAGGAATATATGGATAAGCTGGAGCACTTTGTAAGGATTCGTACCAAACAGGTGGAGGACAGTCATTTTCAGTATGCGCTGAGGCAGTTTTTTGATGCAGCTGCGCAGTTTTATAAGAAGCCGGAGCGGGAAACTGCTATGAAAAAAAGGCAGAACACGCTCTGATACAGATTTGGGAATAAAGGAAATCATTCATTAAATTAGATTTATATGAGGAGGATGTATTATGTTAAAAGATTTTACCATCGCAAACATGCTGGATATGACCCAGACCATCGCAGGAGAGCTTTTCCAGGGGAAAACCTATCCGTGGGAAGTTCTTCCGGAGATTGGTGATTTCATTGTGAAATTGGGAAAAACATTGGATCCAGATGAATATGACTATCTGGAGGGGAATATCTGGATTGCGAAATCTGCCAAGGTTGCACCTACCGCCTGCATTAACGGACCAGCCATCATCGGCAAGAATACAGAAGTGCGCCACTGTGCATTTATCCGCGGCAAAGCTCTTGTAGGAGAGGGCTGTGTAGTGGGAAACTCCACAGAGCTTAAGAATGTAGTCCTTTTTAACAATGTGCAGGTTCCCCATTACAATTATGTAGGAGACGCTGTACTGGGTTACAAATCCCATATGGGTGCAGGTTCCATCTGCTCCAATGTAAAGTCAGACAAGAAACTGGTTGTTGTAAAAGACGGCGAGGAGAAGATTGAGACAGGACTTAAGAAGTTTGGTGCCATGCTGGCAGATCATGTAGAAGTTGGCTGTGGTTCGGTTCTGAATCCGGGAACTGTGATTGGAAGAAACACTAACATTTATCCGCTTTCTCCAGTACGTGGATGCGTTCCGGCAAACAGCATTTATAAGAATAAAGACGAGATTGTAACAAAGAATTAAACTAGAGCGTGTTTGAAAAAGGCTTTCTGCAAGATGTGCGTCACAATTTGTGGGAGATTTCGCCCGGATGAGGGCGCCGTAGCGGGCTACGGCAACCGAATTCGGGTGAAATCTCCCGCAAAGTGGGGCGTGCAGATTGCGGGAATGATTTTTCAAACAGGCTCTAGTATAATAAAATGGCTTGGCAGAAAATGAATTCTGTCAAGCCGTTTTTTCTGGACATGTCCATAAATAATTTTTATATCATAGCTGTTCTAAATTCCAAACCACATCTTGCGGATTACGGTCAGTATAGCAATATGTACCGGATAAAAAGCATAGAAGAGATATTTTACCCATTTCCCCTGAATAAATCCCCGTTTTTCATTGTACATATTCAAAGGAATAAAAGCAAAGCAAGCCTTCCATTCATAGATCAGCCAGCAGCTTCCAATAACTGCCTGTGCAGGTTTGTGCTGATGCAGCCAGTACATGATCAGGAGAAATACAAAGCCTTTATATCCGTAATCTGCTTTGAGAAAATAGGAGACTGCAAGAAGCAACAACATGCAGACAAGCTGCATGGAAGCATTTTTTTCAAAGTGTTCGACCAGGCAGAATGCAAGATATCCCAGAAATAAGGTGAAAAAAACGTTCTGCTTATCTGGATACAGCAGAGTGCCATTTTGTGCAAAATTCCATGGAATTTCTGAAATACAGGCGAAAATCAGAAGATTTCTTCCATATTTAAAGCGGTTATGGGTGTGAAGAAATCCTTCCACAAGCAGGAAACAGAAAATAGGGAAAGCTGCACGCCCCACGTCACGCATTACCCGGTATAGGGAATAAGTGGTGCTGCCTATTTGAAACCAGGGCGCAATGGCTGGCGGGTAGTGACGCAGAAGGAAAGAAGCGGTATGGTCGATCAGCATAATCGCCATAGCCAGCATCTTCAGGGCACTTCCGCTTAGGATTCTCAGTTTTTCGGGCATAAAAGAAGTTGAGGTTTGCGATGACATATCTATGTAAGTCCTCCTGTTTTGAATATAAAGTATTTCCGGATGTTTTTTGCCATGAAAATTCCAGGTGGCAGCTGTGATCGGAATGTTCTTATGTAGTTTATCATGAAAATAAAATTTCTACAAGACAAATCCAATAAATGGTACTGACAATTTTTTCGTAAATTTTGCAAAATATGACTAGACGAATGAAGGATTTTGTGAGAAAATAACACTAGGTTGTTAGGTCTTTAACAACGATTAAGTAATCAACACTGAAAGGAGTCTTAAAATGATTTACACTACTGAAGTTGAAAACATGTGCCCAGTAGCTAAGGGTGCAAAACATGAGCCAGCTCCGATCCCGGAAGAAGGCCAGTGGGTCCATGCAAAGAAAATTGAAGATATCTCTGGTTTTACACATGGTGTAGGCTGGTGTGCTCCTCAGCAGGGTGCCTGTAAACTGTCCTTAAATGTTAAGAATGGTGTAATCGAGGAAGCCCTTATTGAGACAATCGGATGCTCCGGTATGACACATTCTGCAGCTATGGCAGCAGAGGTTCTTCAGGGTAAGACAATTCTTGAAGCATTAAATACAGACCTTGTCTGTGATGCAATCAATACAGCAATGAGAGAACTGTTCCTTCAGATCGTTTACGGACGTACTCAGAGTGCTTTCTCTGATGACGGTCTTGCTGTTGGTGCAGGTCTTGAGGACCTTGGTAAAGGCCTTCGTTCCCAGGTTGGTACAATGTACGCTACCAAGGAAAAAGGAGTTCGTTACCTGGAAATGGCAGAGGGCTATGTAACAGGTATTGCTCTTGACGAAGACAACGAAGTAATCGGATATCAGTTCGTTTCTCTTGGAAAAATGACTGACTTTATCAAAAAAGGTGATGATCCTAACACTGCATGGGAGAAGGCAAAAGGTCAGTATGGCCGTGTAGCTGATGCTGTTAAGATTATTGACCCAAGAAAAGAGTAAGCCACAAGCGAAAGGAGACGAACAGAAATGGCATTATTTGAAGGATATGAGAGAAGAATTGCTCAGATCAATTCTGTATTAAATAGCTATGGAATCAGCTCTATCGAAGAAGCTGAGAAAATCACAAAAGACGCTGGTCTTGATGTATATGACCAGGTTAAGAAAATTCAGCCGATCTGCTTTGAGAATGCTGCATGGGCTTACACAGTAGGTGCTGCAATCGCAATCAAGAAAGGCTGCAAGAGAGCTGCTGACGCTGCTGCAGCTATCGGAGAAGGACTTCAGGCTTTCTGTATTCCTGGATCTGTTGCTGACCACAGAAAAGTAGGTCTTGGACATGGAAATCTTGGTAAAATGCTCCTTGAGGAAGAGACAGAGTGCTTCTGCTTCTTAGCAGGACATGAGTCTTTCGCAGCTGCTGAGGGTGCTATCGGTATCGCTGAGAAAGCAAACAAAGTACGTCAGAAACCATTACGTGTTATCCTGAACGGACTTGGAAAAGATGCTGCCCAGATCATTTCCCGTATCAACGGATTCACATTTGTTGAGACAAAATACGATTACAAAGAAGCTAAATTAAACGTAATCTATGAGAAGCCATATTCAAACGGACTTCGTGCTACTGTAAAATGCTACGGTGCAGATGATGTTCAGGAAGGTGTTGCTATCATGCATCACGAGAACGTTGGTGTTTCCATCACTGGTAACTCCACTAACCCGACTCGTTTCCAGCATCCGGTTGCAGGTACATACAAGAAAGAATGTATCGAGCAGGGTAAAAAATACTTCTCCGTTGCTTCCGGCGGTGGTACAGGACGTACTCTTCACCCAGACAACATGGCAGCAGGTCCTGCTTCCTACGGTATGACAGATACTATGGGACGTATGCACTCTGATGCACAGTTCGCTGGATCCTCTTCCGTACCGGCTCACGTTGAGATGATGGGTCTTATCGGAATGGGTAACAACCCGATGGTTGGTGCTACTGTTGCTGTAGCTGTTTCTGTAGAGGAAGCTGCTAAGGCTGGTAAGTTCTAATAATTGAATAAACTATAATTGCTATGCAGCAATGAAATTGGGCATTCTGTACAAAATACAGGGTGCTCATTTTTTATCCGCAAAGTCAACACGCAGACCCTGCCCACGTCCTGTTCACATAAGTAATTCCGTATGGGCAAAATGTGGGTGAAATTCTGAATGCATAATATATAATGTGGGTGCTAAAATTTGACTTCTACTCACAGAAATTTTCACAAACCCATCAAATCTCCCTCACAATTTCATCACAGATTCCAGGTATATTAATAATCAAACAAAGGCGATAACCTTTTTAATCGTATAGATCATATTTTCTTTTTCATACTTGCCAGGACTTTTTGATAAGTCCTGGCCCTCCTTTTTTTCTGGGGCAAAATCAGCCCGACAGATTCCATTGACGAAAACATAATTCTATGGTAAAACTTTACTATGCCAATACATTACAGGAGGTTGACCCGAAATGGCAAAAGAAGCAAAGACAAATGCAATGCGAATGCTGGACAGACAGAAGGTAAAGTATGAAACACTTGCTTATGAATGTGATGAATTTATTGATGGAATCCATTGTGCGGATATTACAGGAGCACCTTATGAGCAGTCCTTTAAAACGCTTGTGATGGAAGGGAAAAGCGGCGGATATTATGTATTTGTAGTTCCGATTGAGAAAGAAGTGGATCGTAAGGCAGCTGCCAAAGCAGTAGGAGAGAAGGCAGTTGATATGATCCATGTGAAAGATATTACGAAGATCACAGGCTATGTTCGCGGTGGCTGCAGCCCTATTGGAATGAAGAAACCTTTTCCCACGGTTTTTGATGCTTCGGCAGGAAATTTTCAGGAAATTTATGTAAGCGGGGGGAGAATCGGCCTGACCTTGAAAGTGCCGGTAGCGGATCTTCTGAAAGTGACAGGCGGCAAACTGGCTGCAATCACAGCAGAAGAGTAAGAAACATATATTTTACAGAAAACAAAGCGAAATATGCTAAAATACTTATAAAGAAAACACTGCATGCTGCTATATGTCAAATGCCTTTTTCAAACACACTCTGGCACAGTCGGCAGTGCGAATCAGAAACAAATGATAAAGTGTTCCTGATAAGGGTTCGGTAAGCAAAAGCCACCAGCAAATGTATTATATTAAGCTCGCCAGACGAGCAGCAAGGAGGATTTATGAGAGAAGGAAAGAAGTTTAAGAAACTATTGATCGGGGTCGCAGCGGCTGCTATGACCATGCTTTGTACCTTGCCGGTATCAGCGGCAACTAAATCGTTTAAACCGATCACAGTAAAAGCAGGCAGATGTATTCATTTATTGAATACCAATATTCAGTCAAATGCGATTACGAATTACAGTTACCGCATTCAGCCGCAGAGTTCCGGCACCAGATATGATATTGTATATGCATATGGCGGAGAAGCAGAAGCTTTGAAGGGCGCCAGAACAGATTCCGGCCAGATCATTAACAACACATACATTAAGAGCAGCACCTCTTCCAATCAGGGAATGATCGCCTGCCTTAAGGTTACATCAGGTTCTGTGAAGCTTAGCGTGAAAATTACCTCACCGAATGCCAAGAGCAAGATTACAGCAGCATACCAGAGTTCCAGTCACAGTCCATTGAAGAACACAAGGACCATCAAGAAAGGTCAGTGGATCAAGATGACAAGAACCGGAAGCAATCTTTCTACTTTACCATTAATTGTTGCGGCTAAAAAGGGTGCTAACATTAATCGCAGATTAAACACAACCTCTTATGAAAATTACAGCTTCAAGTCCAAGTATGTGGCATTCAGACGCTACACCAATAAGAAGGGCGGCAAACTCTATAAGAGAAAATATCTGACTACCAATGGAAGCACCAAGTATCATTTTATGCTGATTCCACAGAGCTCTGCCGGAAGATCTTATACAGGTGTTCTGACCACGAAGAAAGGCAATGTAACTTATTACTATCCGTCTGATTATATCAAGGTAAGCGGATATGCAGGAAACAGTAAATAAACCCTGAACCCATTTTCAAACATGCTCTAGAAAAGCAAACAGCAATATCTGCGAAAAGCTCCTCCTGTCAGTTGATTTGACAGGAGGAGCTTTTTAAGAATGTGTTTGGAAAATTTGCGTCGTATATCTTGCGGAAAGACTTTTCAAACGCGTTTTAATTATCCTGAGCGTCTTCTTCAGTAATCTCAAAGACATGGCGCTTTTTAGCCATCTCATCACTTGCAAGATATTCGTCATAAGTAGTGATCTTGTCAATCATAGTACCATTTGGAAGGATTTCCATAATACGGTTTGCAGTTGTCTGAACAAACTGATGATCATGAGAGGTGAAAAGAATTACCCCCGGAAACTTGATCAGACCATTGTTCAATGCAGTGATGGACTCCATGTCCAGATGGTTGGTAGGCTCATCCAGAATCAGGATGTTGGCACCGGAAATCATCATTTTGGAAAGAAGGCAGCGAACCTTCTCGCCACCGGAAAGTACGCGGACACGTTTCACACCATCCTCACCAGGGAAGAGCATACGTCCAAGGAAACCACGCACATAAGTGGCGTCCTTGATCTCAGAATACTGTGTCAGCCAGTCTGTGATCGTAAGATCGTTATCGAATTCCTGAGTATTGTCTTTGGGAAAATAAGCCTGGGTGGTAGTGATTCCCCATTTGTAATTACCTTCATCCGGTTCCATTTCTCCAGTGATGATCTTGAAGAAAGTAGTGATCGCCTGCTCATTGGCACCAACGAAAGCAACCTTGTCCTCACGTCCAAGAGTGAAGGAAATGTTATCCAGAACCTTCACGCCGTCAATGGTTTTGGAAAGATTTTCGACCATGAGAACTTCATTTCCAATTTCACGGTTTGGGCGGAAGTCGATGTAGGGATATTTACGGCTGGAAGGACGCATGTCATCCAGCTGGATCTTCTCAAGGGCTCTCTTACGGGAGGTTGCCTGCTTGGACTTGGAAGCGTTAGCGCTGAATCGGGAAATAAATTCCTGGAGCTCTTTGATCTTCTCTTCTTTTTTCTTGTTTGCTTCTTTCATCTGCTTGATCAGAAGCTGGCTGGATTCATACCAGAAATCATAGTTACCTGCGTACAGCTGAATTTTACCATAATCAATATCAGCAGTCTGTGTACAAACCTTGTTCAGGAAGTAACGGTCATGGGATACCACGATAACAGTATTATCAAAATTGATCAGGAATTCTTCAAGCCACTCAATCGCGGGAAGATCCAGATGGTTGGTAGGCTCATCCAGCAGCAGAATGTCAGGATTTCCGAAAAGTGCCTGTGCAAGAAGAACCTTGACCTTCATGCTACCGGTCAGGTCAGCCATCTGTGCATAGTGGAATTCAGTGTCAATTCCAAGACCGTTCAGAAGAGTAGCAGCATCGGATTCTGCTTCCCATCCGTTCATCTCTGCGAATTCACCTTCAAGCTCGCTGGCACGGATTCCGTCTTCGTCGGTAAAATCCTCCTTGGCGTAAATGGCTTCCTTCTCTTTCATGATCTCATAGAGACGAAGGTTACCCATAATTACAGTGTCGAGAACTGTATAGGCATCATATTTGAAGTGATCCTGCTGTAAAAAAGAGAGACGCTGTCCTGGTGTGATCACAATGTCGCCCTTGGTAGGCTCCAGCTGACCGGAAAGAATCTTCAGAAATGTAGATTTTCCTGCACCGTTGGCGCCAATAAGTCCGTAGCAGTTTCCTTCTGTAAATTTGATATTAACATCTTCGAAAAGAGCTTTCTTTCCAACTCGCAAAGTAATATTGTTTGCTGAAATCATATTTTCCTCCTATATTAAAACGTTATCCTTATAAATACACATATAATGATAAGTATAGCCGATTTTCATTTTATCGTAAACTGGCAAATTTGCAACAATTATTTCTTGTTTAAAGGCTGTTTTACAGCAGAAACATGGAGAAAACTCACAAAATCCAAAAACCTTAGACTTTACAAAAAAAAAAGCCGCTGTTATAATGGCTGAATATAATGCCAGAATGAATAAAAGCACCGGAAGTTTTTTCTAAAAGGTGGTGTACGGTGCTGCTTCCCTGGCATTCAACTGGAGGAAAAATTATGCCGAAGAAACAGATATATCTTACCGGTTTTATGGGAACCGGTAAAAGTATGATCCTGAATTGCCTGCATGAGGTATGCGGTTTTGACAAAATTGAGATGGATGAGCAGATTGTTCAGGAACAGGGAATGAGCATTCCAGAAATTTTTGAAAAAAAAGGGGAAGAATATTTTCGGAATCTGGAGACCGAACTTGTAAAAAAAATTTCTGCCATGGATAATATCGTAGTATCGTGTGGCGGAGGAACTGTAATGCGTCAGTGCAATGTAGATGAGATGAAGAAGAATGGAACGATTGTTCTTTTGACAGCAGAACCAGAGACTGTTTACGAAAGAGTGAAAGGCAGCCACAACAGACCTCTTCTGGAAAAAAATATGAATCCGGAATACATAAAAGAATTGATGGAGGCAAGGCGTCCCAAGTATGAAGCTGCTGCAGACTTTGTTATAAAAACAGACAATCGGACAGCGGAAGAAATCTGCCTGGAAATAAATAAACGTCTAAAAACAGTCGATAACTAAAAATAGTGTGAAATTAATGTTAAAAAAATTAAAAAACTATTGAAATAGAAGTTGAAAATTGCTATAATTTGAACATACTGGGAGGGGAAGAGAAGAAAAGGGACATAATATAAGAATCAGTATGATTTGTGTCCAGTAAGGAGAAGGTACAGACATGTTTATTACAAGAGAGTGCGATTACGCAGCAAGAGTTCTTCGGGCACTGTCAGGGGAAACTCGCCTTAGCGTTAATGAAATCTGCGAGAAGGAATCCATTACCGCTCCCTTTGCCTATAAGATACTAAAGAAACTTCAGAAAGCCGGTATTGTGAAAGGATATCGCGGAGTCCATGGTGGATATGCCATGAATAAATCACTTGGTGAACTGACTCTGTTTGACGTATATAAGGCTATTGACCCGGATTTGTTCATTATAGAATGTATGGCTTCAGGTTATGAGTGTCCAACAGATGGAAAAGGAGATCATCTTCCTTGCTACATGCACAGAGAACTCTGTGAGATTCAGCAGGGGGTGTGGGAAATGCTTAAGAGAAAATCCCTTCAGGAAGTTCTCATGCCGGAAATGTAATATGCTAAAAAGCTGGTCAGACTCCATAAAGGAGTATCTGGCTGGCTTTTTTTATGCTTACTGGTAATCTTTGTATGTGATAATATACAAAAATCAAAATAGACATCATTGGAAGATTATGCTATAATGTCATATGGACTTTTAGACACATGGTGTCTAGAAATATTATTTTCATCATACCTTTAAGGAGGAAAAACAAACTATGGCAAGAAAGATGAAAACCATGGATGGTAACCATGCAGCCGCTCATGCATCATACGCTTTTTCTGATGTAGCTGCAATTTACCCGATCACCCCTTCATCTGTTATGGCTGAGGCTACAGACGAGTGGGCAACCCAGGGAAGAAAGAACATCTTTGGACAGGAAGTACAGGTAACAGAGATGCAGTCTGAGGCTGGTGCTGCTGGTGCAGTACACGGATCTCTTGCAGCTGGTGCCCTTACTACTACCTATACAGCATCCCAGGGTCTGTTACTGATGATCCCGAACCTTTACAAGATTGCTGGTGAGCAGCTTCCGGGTGTATTCAACGTATCCGCTCGTGCACTTGCTTCCCACGCACTTTCCATTTTCGGAGATCATTCCGATGTTATGGCCTGTCGTCAGACTGGTTGTGCAATGCTGTGTGAGTCTTCCGTACAGGAAGTTATGGACCTTACTCCGGTAGCACACCTTGCAGCAATCAAGGGAAAAGTTCCGTTCATCAACTTCTTCGACGGATTCCGTACATCTCACGAGATCCAGAAGATTGAGACATGGGACTATGAAGACCTGAAAGATATGGCAGATATGGACGCTATCCAGGCATTTCGTGATCACGCACTGAATCCGAACCATCCATGTCAGAGAGGTTCCGCTCAGAACCCGGATATCTTCTTCCAGGCAAGAGAGGCATGTAACCCATACTACGATGCTCTTCCGGCAGTCGTACAGGAGTACATGGACAAAGTTAACGCTAAGATCGGTACTGATTACAAGCTGTTCAACTACTATGGAGCAGCAGACGCAGAGCACGTTATCGTAGCTATGGGTTCTGTAAATGATACAATCGAGGAGACAATCGACTACTTAATGGCAGCTGGCAGAAAAGTTGGTGTTGTTAAAGTTCGTCTTTACAGACCATTCTGCGCACAGGCTCTTATCGATGCTATTCCTGAGACAGTTAAACAGATCACAGTTCTTGACAGAACGAAAGAGCCAGGAGCTCAGGGCGAGCCTCTGTATCTTGATGTTGTTGCTGCACTTAAGAACAGCAAATTTGACGGCGTTAAGATCTTCACCGGACGTTACGGACTTGGTTCCAAGGACACAACACCGGCTCAGATCGTAGCTGTTTATGACAATACTGAGAAAGAGAAATTTACTCTTGGTATCGTTGATGATGTTACAAACCTTTCTCTTGAGACAGGCGCTCCGCTTGTAACTACTCCAGAGGGAACAACAAACTGTAAGTTCTGGGGACTTGGTGCTGATGGTACTGTAGGTGCTAACAAAAACTCCATCAAGATCATCGGTGACAATACAGATATGTACGCTCAGGCATACTTTGATTATGACTCCAAGAAGTCAGGTGGTGTTACAATGTCCCACCTTCGTTTTGGTAAGAAACCGATCAAATCTACCTACCTGATCCACAAAGCAAACTTTGTAGCATGCCACAATCCGTCCTATGTGAACAAATATAACATGGTACAGGAACTGGTTGACGGCGGTACATTCCTTCTGAACTGTGCATGGGATATGGAAGGTCTTGAAAAACATCTTCCAGGACAGGTTAAGGCATTCATCGCTAACCACGGTATCAAATTCTACACCATCGACGGTGTTAAGATCGGTATTGAGACTGGCATGGGACCAACACGTATCAACACAATCCTTCAGTCCGCATTCTTCAAACTTACCGGAATCATTCCGGAGGAGCAGGCTATCGAGCTTATGAAGGCTGCTGCGAAAGCAACATACGGACGTAAAGGTGATGATGTTGTTCAGAAGAACTGGGCAGCTATCGATGCTGGTGCTAAGCAGGTTGTTGAGATTCAGGTTCCAGAGAGCTGGAAAGATGCTGCAGACGAGGGTCTTCATATGACTCACGCTACAGAAGGACGTCAGGAAGTTGTTGATTTCGTTAACAACATCCAGGCTAAGGTTAATGCTCAGGAAGGTAATACACTGCCTGTATCTGCATTTAAAGATTATGTTGACGGTACTACACCATCCGGTGCTGCTGCATACGAGAAACGTGGTATCGCTGTAAATATCCCTGTATGGAATCCGGAGAACTGTATCCAGTGTAACAGATGTGCTTATGTCTGCCCGCACGCAGTTATCCGTCCGGTAGCTCTTACAGCTGAAGAGGCTGCAAATGCTCCGGAGGGAATCAAGACATTACCAATGACTGGTATGAAAGATGAGTATCAGTTCACAATGACTGTATCCGCTCTTGACTGTACAGGATGTGGTTCCTGTGCGAATGTCTGCCCAGGCAAGAAAGGTGCTAAGGCACTTGCTATGGAAAACCTTGAAGCAAACATGGGAGAGCAGAAATACTTCGATTACGGTGTAACTCTTCCGGTTAAAGAAGACGTTATCGCTAAATTCAAAGAGACAACTGTTAAGGGAAGCCAGTTCAAACAGCCGCTTCTTGAGTTCTCAGGAGCTTGTGCTGGATGTGGTGAGACACCTTACGCCAAACTGATCACCCAGCTGTTTGGTGACAGAATGTACATTGCAAACGCTACAGGATGCTCCTCTATCTGGGGTAACTCCTCACCTTCTACACCATATACCGTAAATGCTAAGGGACAGGGTCCTGCATGGGGCAACTCCTTATTTGAGGATAATGCTGAGTTCGGTTATGGTATGCTTCTTGCTCAGAAAGCTATCCGTGATGGCTTGAAAGCAAAAATTGAAGATGTTGTAGCTAACGGTGACAATGCAGACGTTAAAGCTGCTGGTCAGGAATGGCTGGATACTTTCGCATGCGGTGCTACCAACGGTGCAGCAACAGAGAAACTGGTTGCAGCTCTTGAGGCTTGCGGATGCGACAAGGCAAAAGACATTCTTACACAGAAAGACTTCCTTGCTAAGAAATCCCAGTGGATCTTCGGTGGTGACGGATGGGCTTACGATATCGGATTCGGTGGTGTTGACCATGTTCTCGCAAGTGGACGTGACATCAACGTTATGGTATTCGATACAGAGGTTTACTCCAACACAGGCGGACAGTCTTCCAAGTCTACACCTACAGGTGCAATCGCACAGTTCGCAGCTGGCGGTAAAGAGACCAAGAAGAAAGATATGGCTTCTATCGCAATGAGCTATGGTTATGTATATGTTGCTCAGATCTCTATGGGAGCTGACTTCAACCAGGCTATCAAAGCAATTGCAGAGGCAGAGGCTTATCCGGGACCATCCCTTATCATTGCATACGCTCCATGTATCAACCATGGTATTAAGAAAGGTATGTCAAAAGCTCAGACAGAGGAAGAGCTTGCTGTTAAGTGTGGATACTGGCACAACTTCCGCTTCAATCCAGCTGCTGAGGGAAGCAAGTTCAGCCTTGATTCCAAAGCACCGGATATGACAGATTATCAGGAATTCCTGAATGGCGAGGTTCGTTACAACTCCTTACAGCGTCAGAATCCTGAGAAAGCTGCCAGACTGTTCGCTAAGAACCAGTCCGAGGCTAAGGCAAGATACGAGTATCTGCAGAAGTTGATCACTCTGTACGGAACAGAGGAATAAGAATTACCCGCGGCAAGTCCGCATTATAAATATATAATATAAACATGTAATATAAACATGTAATGTTTATTATGTCGTAGCGTAAAGTGAGCCTGCGATACTGCCTAAAAAGGGTGGTATCACAGGCTTTTCTTGTGTGGATTAAATTCTGGGTGGCTACGGTGACTGACGTAGGCGCAGCAGATGAAAAATCAGACAAGTCAATATGGCGGTTACTTAATATTCGATGTACCCGATCGGTTCAGTTACTGTCAGAAGTGCTAGTGCAAATAGGAAAGCATTCACGTATAATGAAAATAACAAAAAACACGATAATAACAAGAAGGGAGATGTTTTTATGAACAAAAAAATGAGACTGTGGGTGGCTGGAACAGTTGGAGTCTTAATGACAGGCCTGATGAGCGTGAATGCTTATGCACTTGAAGAAAAGGATGTTATTGGAACCTGGTATGTAAATGAGCTTTCCATGGGTGGAGACATTTTGTTTCATCCAGGAGTAATGGGAATGGAAGTGACCGTGGATATTAAAGAAGGCGGTCAGATGGAAACCATAACGTCCTACAGTGGGGAAGAACCAGAGGCAGATCAATCAGAGTGGAAAATAGAAAATGATAAATTGTTGATGACTTATAGCGATCAAACGGTAGAATGTGAGTATGCTGATGGCAAAATAACGATAACTGCAGATGGAACGACAATGATCCAGCGGAAGCCTACTGCTATGATTTTTCAATATATTATGATTGGGATGAGTATCAATCAGAGTATGATTATTCATTGGATATAAATATTGCCAGGGACTTGATTGCGCAAACAGACGAAGGTAGTTATTACCTTGGTCTTGGAATGTCCCTGTGGTATACCGGTACGGAGGAGTATATTGAGGGAAGAAACTGTCCGGTATTTGTTATAGGGACAGATCATGAGGAACATTTTACAAAAGAAAAATATTATGCGGCAGGAGATAATGTGGTTTATTATTACGATCCGTTAGGCGATGCGTGGCTTTTGCTGGGAGCTGGCTGACAGACGGATTTGGGTATATGCTGACAGAAGATTCATCAGGGCGTGCAGATTGCAGGAATGATTTTTTAAACAGGCTTTCGTATATAACAGAGATTGATTAATTGGGGAAAGAGGAAACAGACATGAATGATTTTTTAACAGAAAAGAATAAAAAAACAGGAGTGTTAGGAAAACTGAAATGGGTTCTTTGTGGCTTCTGTATACTTTTTACTCTGGGAGCTATTGGCGCAGCAGAGAAATATATTGGTGAAGGACGCTGGGGAATGGCAGCAACGGAGATTATACTGGGATTGTTATTTTTGTATCCCACCTTCCGGGAAATCCAAAAAGCATTGAAGAAGAAAAAAGCCAGAGAAATAGCCTGTTGGTTTGAATCTTATGCCCAGAGCACGCTCTCATTTGAGAAGTTTGAGACTGAGATGGGAAAAGATGCTGTAAGGAAATTGGAAAAAATGATTGCCAAAGGGTATATTCGAAATATTCAGATAGACAGAGAAGAAAATTATATATTGATTACTGCACCAAACAGACGTGTGAATGAGAAGATTTATATTACAGTTACCTGTCCCAGCTGCGGTGCAAAGAATCAGATAATAAAAGGGCGCCTGTGCAACTGTGAATATTGCGGACAGCGTCTCACTTCCTGACAGCAGATGCGAATTATTACACAAGGGGCTGCCTGTTTTCCGGCAGCCCCAATGTTAGATTGTCACTTGTTAAGTTGGTTGAACCGCTGTATACGGAACCGTACGGTGGCGTGATAGCACGGATTACGAATGCGGTCGGCAGCTGTGGGAGCGTCATAGGCGCGGAACAGCTGACTTTCATATGTGATGTCTCCGGTAGGCGACATGTTCGTTTAGCGGCAAAGAAGAATATTTAAAAGCTGTGAAATTGTCTGATTTAGTACAGGATGCCTGAGGTAAGGGGCAATCTGGTTCATAGGAGCCAGCACAAAGTCACGATTCTGCATATCCGGATGGGGGATGTGAAGATCTGCAGTATCAATGATTTCCTGATCATAAAAGAGAATATCCAGATCCAGAGTACGAGGACCCCAGTGAATAATACGTTCCCGGTTTGCCTCCTGTTCCAGCTGATGAAGACGTTCCAGCAATTCTTCCGGTGAAAGAAGGGTACGCATTTTCAAAACTCCATTCAGAAATTCATCCTGATCGGTAACACCATAAGGTTCTGTTACAAGATAATCAGAAACGGCCTCTATCCGGCATCCTTTTGTTTTTTTCAAACCACGTATCCCATTGTCGATGAACAGCTTTTTATCTCCCATATTAGAGCCAAAAGCAATGTATGCAGTATGCCATTTTCTTGTGATTTCCACAGATACGGTTTTCAGTGGAAGACCAACAGGAGCCCATGGCTTTTCAATTTTCAGTGTGATCTGTTCCAGACCGGAAAGAGAGTCGAGCAGCATCTCTGCAAGATTTTCTGCAAGTGCTTCCAGAAGCTTAAAAGTATGTTTTCTGGTGAAATCTGTAATCATGTGGCTGACTTCTCCGTAATTGATAGAAGCAGACAGATCGTCCGTTAACCCGGCCTGACGTGTGTGGGTAAAGAGGGTGGCAGAAATAACAAATTTTTGTCCAAGTACATTTTCTTCCGGATAGACACCATGGTTGGCAAAAATTTCCAGTTCTTTAATTTCTATTTTATCAAATCTGGTTTCATCCATAACAGTTGTTCCTTTCTGTTGACTATTTACAATTTTGAGGAATTTGAACGCAATCGTTTCGCGACTGCGTTCATGAGCAAGTAGCAAAGCGGATTGCGAATGTCCTCTTTACTCTCAATTACAACCCCAAATTGCTTCTGTCATCTGGATCACGCGTCTGTTCTCCTTGACATCATGAACACGCACAAAAGAACAGCCCTTCATCACACCAATTACACTGGTAGCCAGTGTTCCCTCTACACGCTGGTCTACAGGCAGGTCAAGTGCCAGTCCGATCATCGACTTGCGTGAGGTGCCAAGAAGAACCGGAAAGCCCAGATTCTTAAAAAGCTCCAGATGCTTCATAGTTTCCAGATTCATCTCAAATGTTTTTCCAAACCCAACCCCTGGATCGAGAATGATTTTCTCATCTTTGATTCCTGCTTTTCTTGCAAGATTGACACATTCCTGTGTCTCAGAAAGCATATCAATGAGAAAATTGTTATATTCTGTATTGGACTTATTGTGCATGAGACAGCATGCAGCATCATATTTGGCAATTACAGCGCCCATTTCAGAATCATATTTTAATCCCCAGATATCGTTGACCAGATCTGCACCGGCCTGAATCGCACTTTCTGCCACGCTGCTTTTGAAGGTATCTACAGAAATGGGAATGTCAAAACGTTTTCTGACCGCTTCGATAACGGGCAAAACTCTCTGAGCTTCTTCCTCTGCACTGACCGGCGTGTGTCCGGGACGCGTAGACTCCCCGCCAATATCGATAATATCCGCACCATCCGCGATCATGGCTTCTGTATGCCGCAAAGCTTCATCTAAATGATTCCATTTCCCGCCATCGGAAAAAGAATCAGGAGTAATATTTAAAATTCCCATTATATAAGTGTGATTTTGTGTATCAAAAAAACGATTTCCAATTTTCATAAATAGAAACCATCCTTTCTGTTAGATTTTTTAGAAGGCTTAATATTCAATTGTCAGATTTTTTTTCTCAGAAGGCCAGTAACATTCTGAAGCTGCTGAACAGGAAAAACAATTTCTGGACTTTTTATCAGCCTTATATAGCAGCATAGCCAATACATTATCAGATCCATCCGTCCTGTGCTGACTGATCGCAGATAATATTTCCTCTTTTTCCTGCTCTGTAAAATGCAGATCGGCCAGAATCTTTCCGGCTATTTCAGCTCCTGCAATGTCATGAGAAATACCCGACAGATATTGCTGCGCACGGCCAATGTCATGAAGAAGAGCAGTGGCATAAATGATTTCCCTGGACAGATTAAGCTTGTTTTCCAGAGAATAAATATACATCAGCCTGGCAACATCCAGAAAGTGTTCCGGCGTATGTCTGCAGAAAATACGATCTTTTTCAAGCTCCTGTATTTTCTCACAGTGCTTTTGATAAAGGGGATGCCGCCAGATTAAAGAAATACGGTTTGTTTCAGAAAAAGAACTGCTCATTTTCCGACCATGGAAAGGAACATTTTCTGCAGCTCCTTATCTTCTTTGAAGGCTCCGCGGGTTACAGTCGTAATTGTTTTGCTTCCTGGCTTTTTAACGCCTCGCATGGTCATGCAGGTGTGTTCTGCTTCCAGCATAACCATAATTCCCTTCGGAGAGAGGGCACGCTCCAGAGCGTCCGCAATCTGTACTGTGAGGCGTTCCTGGATCTGCGGTCTTCTGGCATAAACCTCTACCGTACGTGCCAGCTTGCTTAACCCTGTGACTTTTCCATCGGGAATATAAGCCAGGTGCGCCTTACCATAAAAAGGCATCAGATGATGCTCGCACATAGAGTAAAAAGTAATATCTTTTTCCAATACGATCTCATTATTTTCTACTGGAAACTGCTTCAGTAAATGGTGATCTGCTTCCTGATCGAGACCACCGTAAATTTCCTCGCACATACGTGCAATTCTGTCGGGAGTATCAATCAGTCCCTCCCGGGTAATATCCTCACCGATTCCTTCCAGAAGCAGGCGGATGGCCTGTTCTACTTTTTGTTTGTCAACCATTAAAAATAACCTCCTTTGTATTTGATTGCGGAGACTATCCTTTTTTGATAAAACCGGGGAAGGATTTTCGAATTCGAATATCTGCCTGCTTAATACGCAAAAAAGGATATCTCCAATTGTGATAGAATGTATGTCGAAAACATTCCCTTGAGCCTGTTAAAAAACGTTTCCACAAATCGCAATGTGCATCTTGCAGAAAGCTCCTTTCGGGCAGGCTCTGACACAATATGAGATATCCCTCTTATAGTGCTTGCAACGGGTGCGGATAATATACCGTAAGACGTGCTTTTCGTTTCAGTGACAACTCCCCATTCACCGAACACTTGACGCATAAAATCCTATTTTGCATATCATTCATTTCGAAAGTTAGTATATCACGTCTTTTGGGAATAGAAAAGTGTTTTTTCTTAAACAGGTTGCGAAAGGGTAACGTGGATATTATAATAGGAATAGACAAAATTCACTGGAAGGAGTCAGTTTTATGACAGTTAAAGAACGAATCACCGCACTTCGGGAAGTAATGGCAGAGAAGAAAATAGATGCTTATCTTGTTCCCACAGATGATTTTCATGCATCTGAATATGTAGGAGAATACTTTAAGTGCAGAAAATATATTACAGGTTTTACCGGATCTGCCGGCAGAGCAGTCATCATGCAGGATATGGCTGGATTGTGGACAGATGGAAGATATTTCATCCAGGCGGCCGCACAGCTGGAGGGAACGGGTGTAGAGCTTTTTAAAATGGGAGAACCAGATGTTCCCACTGTGCACCAGTTTCTGGAAGAAAAATTAGGCGAGGGAATGTGCCTTGGTTTTGACGGAAGAACCGTCAGCGCCGAAGAAGCAGATGAACTGGCCGAACTTCTTGCAAAAAAAGGAGCCACTCTTCAGACGGATTCTGATCTGGTAGGAGAAATATGGGAAGATCGTCCGGCACTTTCCTGCGAACCGGTTATGGAACTGGATGTAAAATGGGCAGGCGAATCCCGTGCTGACAAATGTGGAAGAATCCGTAAATCAATGGAAGAGAAAGGTGCAGATGGATTTGTACTGACTTCTCTGGATGACATTGCATGGCTGCTGAATATTCGTGGCGGCGATGTACATTGCTGTCCGGTTGTTCTCTCTTATTTGGTCATGACCAAAACAGAAATCAGGCTGTTTGCAAATGAAAAAGCATTTTCGGCTTCAATTCTGGACGCATTATCTAAGGATGGCGTAACCATTTTGCCCTATGACAGCATTTATGAATATGTAAAAACATTTGAGAAAGACATGACAGTTCTTCTTTGTAAAAAGAAAGCCAACTGTCGTCTGGTAAACAGTATTCCGAAGGAAGTAACGATTCTGGATGAAGCCAACCTGACTTTTCTTCCAAAATCAATTAAAAATCCAGTAGAAGTAGAAAATGAACGTATCGCTCATATCAAAGACGGAGTTGCGCTTACCAAATTCATCTGCTGGCTAAAGAAAAATGTTGGCAAAATTCCAATAACAGAGTTAAGCGCAGGAGAGAAGCTGTACAGCTTCCGTGCCCAGCAGGAGAACTTTATCGACAACAGCTTTGACCCCATTATTTCTTATGGCATTCATGCTGCAATCAACCATTATTCTGCAACATCAGAGACAGATATTGCCATTGAGCCTGGCAATTTCCTTCTGGCAGACACAGGCGGACACTATTACGAAGGTACTACAGATACCACCCGCACAATTGTTATGGGCTCTGTGAATGACGAGCAGAAGAAATATTTTACCGCTGTTTTACGTGGCATGCTGAACCTTGGAAATGCCAAATTCCGTTATGGCTGTACTGGTGTAAATCTGGATTATCTGGCGCGTGGTCCGTTATGGGAAATGGGACAGGATTTTAATCATGGAACAGGACATGGAGTTGGTTATCTTCTGAATGTTCATGAAGGACCAAACAGCTTCCGCTGGAGAATTATTCAGGGAGATAATGCAGTACTGGAAGAGGGTATGATCACATCAGATGAGCCTGGATACTATGTGGAAAACCAATATGGAATCCGCCACGAAAACCTGCTCGTATGCAAAAAAGCAGAGAAAACTACATTCGGCCAGTTCATGTGCTTTGAACATCTGACTATGGTACCGTTTGATCTGGATGCTGTTGTTCCCGAGCTGATGACTGTGCAGGAACGGGCACTTCTTAATAATTATCATACACAGGTATATAAAAAGATTTCTCCATATCTGGAAGAAGAGGAAAAAGAATGGCTGAAAGAAGCTACACGCGAAATCTAAAGCTAATCATTTAAAACAGTAAACAGGGGCATGTATAAAACTGATATGCATCGCCCCTGTTTTATATTTCACAGAAAAAAGCAGCGCCTGCGGGAAGGAGAATAAATGACAATAACTACTTTATGCTATATCGAAAACGATGACAAATATCTGATGCTTCACAGAGTAAAAAAGCAAAATGACATAAATAAAGGCAAATGGATTGGTGTAGGTGGACATACAGAAAATCAGGAATCCCCTGAAGAATGTCTTCTGCGTGAAGTAAAAGAAGAAACAGGACTCACACTTACTTCCTACAAATTTCGTGGCCTGGTAACCTTTATAAACAGCGAATGTGAATCTGAGCTTATGTGTGTATTTACAGCCGATGGATATACCGGGGAACTGATTGAATGCAATGAAGGCGAACTATGCTGGGTTGATAAGAAAATAGTGCCAGAGCTTCCTACATGGGAAGGTGATAAAGTTTTTCTGAACCTGCTTCTTTCAGAGGAAAAACGTTTTTTCTCTGTTAAACTACAATATGAGGGAGAGCTGCTTGTAAATACGGAAATTCGCTTATACTAAATGAAAATTAATATAACAGAAAGAAGAAACAAATATGTTAAAATAAAACAAAAACTTGCAGAAAACCTTTGCAAAAAGGACTTCATCGACCGTACAAGGAGGTTATACATGAATAAAATAAAACTTTTTGCCGGAGCACTGACGTTCATGACAACCATGGCTCCTCCAATCCATGCATATGCTGCCACAGCCAGTCACGCAGAATTAAATGCAGCTGAAAAGAACATTGATCTTGATAAATCAGTTAATCTGCAGAATTCTATTAACCTTACAGATGAAATAGCCAAAGAAAATCAGGATTCCAATATAATGTTCAGCCCCACAAGCCTTAACTTCGCCCTTGGCATGATTGCAGAAGGTGCCAAGGGCGAAACGAAAAACGCATTAAATGAATATTTAGGAACCGATGATTTTGCAGCATATGCCAGAAAGTATATGAATGTAATTAAAAGCTATAATACAGAAGACGAAAATTATGGTTATACATCGAAATTAAAAATTGCAGATGCTTTATGGGTAAATCGGGGACTGACTCTGCAGGACCAATTTCAAAAAAATGCAGAAGATAATTTTGAAGCAGAGGCGGAAATTCTTGATTTTTCTGATAAAGAAAACACATGCAATACTATTAATGCATGGTGCAATGAAAATACAGATGGGCTGATTCCGGAAATTATGAAACCTGACATGCTTAATGAAAACAGTGAATTGTGTCTCACCAATTCATTGTATTTCGAATCCGGATGGTCCCAGGATCCATGGGATGTTTCTGATGAAAAAGAAAAATTCGGCGATAACGAAGAAACAAAGTACATGACAAGCATCGGTGATAATTACTATGAAAATGATGCGGCAACAGCATTTGAAAAATACTATGCAAATAATCTGAGTTTCATTGGAATTTTGCCGAAAGCAGAAGGAGATTTTACTCTTGATGAGCTGGATATTGAAGGTCTTCTGGAATCAGAACCGGAATACGATGAAGTTAATTGTAAAATGCCTAAGCTGAATTTTGAAACAACCGCTGAGTTAAGTGATATCCTCAGTAGAATAGGACTTGAGAATGTTTTTTCGGACGATGCTGATTTTTCAGGCATTGCAGATAAAGCGGTCCATGTCAGTTCTGTTTTACAGAAAACAAAGCTGGAACTAGACGAAAATGGAACTAAAGCTGCCGCTGTGACTGCAGTGACAATGGAGTGCATGTCTGCAATGGATACGGATCCGATTATAAAAGATGTTGAGTTGACACGGCCATTTGCATTTCTGATCTACGACAGTGCAAATGAGGAAGTGCTGTTTATGGGAAAAGTTCTAACGGTACAGTGACAGAAATTCTTCCATTATGAAAACAATTTAATTAAAAAGTGAAAGAAAATATATTTGATGTATATTATGGCGTACTTGTTATGATAGGACTTTTCAGATTGAGTGTTTTATTGGGCTGCAATATGGAGATTGCTGCGAAAAAATCTAAAAGATTTTTGTAAGATTTTGTAAAAAGTGCTTGACGATTCCTTGCGGCAGTGGTATAGTAAACAAGCTGTCACAAGGAATTGCTTCTGAAATACTGAAAAATAAAATAGTTTTCAGAAAATTCAAATTAACTGTTGACAATCGACTGAA